>CBFGVN010000242.1:0-5307 GCA_965651845.1 uncultured Chryseobacterium sp.
ACGGGACGATACAGCATTAATTCCTTTTATTTTTATTACAGCAAAAGCAGATAGAGCCGAGATAAGAAGAGGGATAGAAATGGGTGCCGACGATTATCTTACCAAACCTTTCGACGATATAGAACTTTTAAATGCCATAGAAAGCCGGCTGAAAAAAAAAGAACGCCAGACAAAAATTTATAGCGAAAACCTTACTCAAATGACGGATTTGTTTCATGATTCTCATGGGCTTGATGAACTGAAAAAATCATTTGACGAAAGGAAAATTAAATTAATGAAAAAGAAGCAGGTCATTTATTATGAAGGAGATACGGCCAATGCGATCTATCTGATACTGTCGGGTTCGGTAAAAACCACAAAAATGACGGACGAAGGAAAAGAGCTGATGACGGGGGTTTTTCAGGCAGAAGATTATTTCGGAATCACTTCCTTATTTACAGGTAGGGAATATAAGGAAACGGCTGAAGTATTGGAAGATGCCACCTTATGCTCCGTACCGAGAGAAGTCATCGACCAGCTTTTGTACAAATACCCTGATGTAGCCAATAAATTCATTAAAATCCTTGCCCAAAATATTATCAACCATGAAGAACAGCTCCTGCAGCTTGCCTATTTTTCCGTAAGAAAACGCATGGCAGAAGTACTCATCAAATTGCACCTCAAACATTCTGATAATCAATATTTTGAAATCTCCAGAGAAAATCTTGCTTCAATGGCGGGAATGGCTATTGAAACGGTAAGCAGAATTCTGAGCGATTTTAAAGAAGAAGGGTTGATAGACAGAAATGCTAGCAAAATAATTATTCTTGATATGACCCGCCTTCAAAGATTGAAAAACTAATTTCTATCATTTTTTATAGTGATCTTACACATTCGCTGCCTCTGTTTTGTTCAGTACATTTGATCGATGAAACAGAAGTTATGAAAGTAATCATCTACAATATCAATCAGGAAGATAAAAAGCTTCTCGCTCTGGCTAATCGTAAAAAACATAAAATTACGATTATCACATCTCCTTTGGATGCAACGACTGCTTATTTCGCTGATTCGAAAGACGTTGTGATCACCGCCCCTGTTTTACCCGAAATTATTACCCTATTAAGCTCTCTCCACATAAAATATTTATTATTTGATTCTGGTGAATTGTCTCCAGCTGATATTTCATTAATTAAAAACAGCGGTTTTACTTTTATTCAAATTAAAAGTTCTGATCAAAAACCAAAGGCTTATCAAATTGTTGAGATTCTTAATGAATGGGAAAAAAGTGATAAGGATCATTCTCAAAGGAAATGAGAATCATCGTTTGAAAATTATTTCAATTTTAACTTTGAATTCATAATCTAAACACTTTCATTATGGAATCTATTAGTTTAAAATCATTGGGAGGCGCAGAAACCGTAACCGGATCCAAACATCTTTTAAAAACACCCGAGCTTACCATACTCATTGATTGCGGATTGTTTCAGGGAACAAAATTTTTACGGGAACAGAACTGGGAAAACTTAAATACGGACGTTTCGGAAATAGATGCCATTATCCTTACTCATGCTCATTTGGATCATTGCGGCTATATTCCTCTTATAGTAAAAAATGGCTTTAAAGGCAAAATCTATATGACTGAGCCAACCCGGGAACTTACCAAACTTATCTTATTAGACAGCGCCAAATTACAGGAAGAAGATGCCGAAAAGGCCAATAGATACCATTATTCAAAGCATCATCCTGCAAAACCGTTATACACCATCAATGATGCAAAAAAATCTTTCAGGCAGTTTTTTACCGTTGCAGAAAACAGGGAAATTAAATTGAGCAATCATATTCATATCAGATTTAAACAATGCGGACATATCTTAGGAGCCTGTTCCGTTGAAGTTACCTGCTATGGTAAAATAATTATCTTTTCAGGAGATATCGGAAGAAATCACAGCTTTATTTTACCTGCTCCGGACTTTTTCACCCAGGCCGATTTTCTCGTCATGGAATCCACGTACGGAGACAGGCTTCATGATAACACCAACCTGTACGATGAGCTGGAGCACTGGATTAATTTAACTGTAAAACACAAAGGAAATATCATCATTCCAAGCTTTGCGGTAGGAAGGGCACAGGAAATCGTTTATATCCTTGATCAGCTTAAAGAACAAAGCAGAATACCCAAGAATCTGCCCATCATACTCGATAGTCCAATGGCTGCCGCGGCGACAGATATTATGCTTGAATATGCAGATTACACCAATATAGACCAACAAAAATGGATTGAGGTTTTAGATACCATTACCATCAACAGAGATTATGAAAAAACAGAAAAAATAGTACACGATAAGCAAAGCAAAATCATCATCGCAGGCAGTGGAATGATCACCGGTGGGAGAGTGTTGGAATACCTTAAACATGATATAGGAAACAGCAAAAACACCGTACTCATCGTAGGTTTCCAGGCAGAAGGTACTCGCGGGAGAGCCTTACTCAATAGGTCGCATGAGCTTAAAATGCATGGAAAATATTATAGCGTAAAAGCTAATATTGTTGAGATTACAGGTTTATCTGCCCATGCAGACCAGTCAGAACTTATTGATTGGATCAAAAAATTTCAAAATCCACCCAAACAGATCATGCTTGTACATGGCGAGCTATCTCCGTTGGAAGCGTTGCGTGTAAAAATTCAGTCAGAGTTACAAATCCCTGTGAAAATTATGAGGAAGGATGAGGAAATTACTTTATTTTAGTTAAAGCTAATGTAAAGTTAATGAAAATAAGTGCAGGCATTTTAGTATTTAAAAAAGAGAACAATGAAAATTTCTATTTCCTGGTTCATCCCGGCGGGCCTTTTTGGAAAAATAAGGATGCAGGAGCCTGGTCGATTCCCAAAGGAGAAGCTTTGCCCGATGAAAACCTGTTGAAAAGAGCCTTAACCGAATTTACAGAAGAAACAGGAAAAACAATCGAGGGAAAATTTATCGAATTATCACCTGTAAAACAAAAAAGCGGAAAAAAAATCCATGCCTGGGCTGTGGAAGGAGATATCGAAATGTCAAATCTCCAAAGCAATACCATCATGATAGAATGGCCGCCAAAAACAGGAAAGATGCTTGAGATCCCGGAAGTAGACCAGTGGGAATGGTTTAGATCTGAGGAAGCAAAAAAACGGATAAATCCCGCACAGGCAGGATTTATAGATGAACTGGAAAAGCTTTTTGAATAATGAATAAAAACTAAAAAATTAAGCAACAGTAACTCCGAAAAGATGCCCTATCAAAGCGGTTATTCCCATGGCTACTGTTCCCCAAAAACATATTCTTAATACTGATGCCCCTATTTTTGAACCTCCGGTTTTTGCAGAGATTGCACCCAAAATCATCAGAAAAATAATAGAAAATCCGTATTGGAAATAAACCATCTGCTTTATCGGAGCCCATAAAGAAACTGTGAATGGAAGCAAAGCTCCAAGAGCAAACGAACCAAATGAGGCAATCGCAGCCTGCAAGGGTTTTGCCTGGGTGATTTCGTTTAATCCTAATTCATCATGCGCATGTGCAGCCAAGGCATCATGTTCTGTAAGCTCGGTAGCTACTTGTAATGCCGTTTCTTTACTTACACCTCTCTTTTCATAAATTTTCGCAAGTTCCTTCAATTCTATTTCCGGAATTTCTTCAAGTTCTCTTTTTTCCCTTAATAGATCTGCTTTTTCCGTGTCTTCCTGAGAGCTTACCGAAACGTATTCTCCTGCAGCCATAGACATTGCACCGGCTATCATTCCGGCTAAAGCAGCGAGAATAATTGTATTGCGGTCTGTATCTGCAGCGGCAACACCGATCACAATACTTGTGGTGGAAAGCAATCCGTCATTAGCTCCCAACACAGCAGCACGAAGCCAGCCAACCCGGTTTACATAATGTTTTTCTAATTGATGATACATAATTCAGTTTTTATTAAATATTAAAAATTTAAAACAAACCCAGCCCCAAAGTTCCTAGATTCTACAACAGGATACATGAGTGCAAAACTTTTTGCATCTTTTTTATTAAACATTCTATTAATAACGGGAAACAGCCAATAAGCCAGCTCTGTACTCAGAATTCCGAATCCGGCCCCGGCAACTACATCTCCCACCCAGTGTTTATCATTCAATGTTCTGTAGACTCCTGTAAAAACAGCGACAGGATATCCTGAAATTGCCAGCCAGAAATTTTCATCCTGATATTCCCTGAAAAGAAAATGTGCGGATGAAAAAGCTGTTGCAGTATGACCAGAAGGAAACGACAGAGAATTGGAACCATCAGGACGTTCTTCCTTTACAAGATGTTTTAAAGGCAGTATAAACGCTGCAGAAATCAATTGGGAAGTTCCGTAAATGATTGTTCTTTCTTTAAAATTATGTTTCCCTTTTATTCCTGCGAGATTATATCCGTAAGCCATTGCTGCAGGTAAGTACTGGGTATAATTGTCCAGTTTAATCTTTTTCGGCTGATGTTCTCCTATCTCATATTTTGTAGATCTGTTGAGATCTTTAAATGCATCTGATGTTAAACTTAATACGCCATATCCAACAAAAACGGTAGGTACAATCAGTTTTTTATAATTGAGTTTGTAAATATTATCCTTATATTCAGAAGTATGATCTTTGGAAATTGAAGAATCTGCTTTTACCTGTCCATAAAAATTTGAACAGATTAAAGCAGTTAAAATCATGGTTAATAATTTCATAAGTTTTATTTAAATCTTAAATTTAATGAAAAATATCAGATTCCATTTCCACAGATTTTCAGAAGGAAATCCTTCCCAGCTTTTGAGGATTTTTCCTTCCGGACTCAGTAGGAGAGTGTAGGGAAGATACATTCTTTAAAAAAAGCGAACCTGCAGAAGAAAGGCTCCACAGGTCAGCTATTAATGGCTATTAGTTATAGGATTTAACTACAAAAAATACTCGTAGTCAATTTCCAATTCGTTTTTCACATTCCAAATTCCAGGAGTTTTCCAGGCGATGCGTGCCGCTTCTTCTTTTTGATACCATGAATTGGCGGTTCCTGTCAACGTTACTGTTGTTCCGGATACGGATACTTTAATTTCACTGTCGTCAATCGTACTTCTTCTGAGTGCCTCTTCAATGTCTTTTTTTTGAATTGCATCATCTACTTCAGATTTAATTTTAATATTATTGATGACGCCTTTCACACCGGAAAGATATTTTACAGCGTGTTCTGCCTCTTCCTTCTGATAATTCCATGGAAGTTCACCCTCTAAGGTAACCTTGCCGTCTTCAACTTTTACTTTGATATTCTCATCCGGAATCGAATAATTTGCCTTCAA
>CBFGVN010000243.1:0-5295 GCA_965651845.1 uncultured Chryseobacterium sp.
GAAATAAAAATGTCGGAATCAAGGAAGGAACAGACCTTTGGCTTGTTGCTTTGGACGAAAATGGCAATGAGCAATTTCAAAAATCCTACAATTTCGGGAATCGTGATGTACTTATGGGAATGAGTGTTCTTCACGCTTCAGATGATAAATCTTCGAAAGGAATTCTGTTAGGTGGCTACACTCAGGCTGAAGTAAGAATAGAAGCTGATGATGAAACGTTTTGGATGTTGTACCTGGATCAGAACGGCAATGAACAGTGGAGAAAGCATGTAAAAGGGGAATCGAGAAAGAAAGAGGAAAGATTGTCTGATATAAAGCTCAACCGAGATGGATCGATCATTTTAGCAGGAACGAGTGCAGAAGAATTAGGAAAGGAAAACTGGAAGATTGTAAAACTGGGAGACAAGCAGATTGATCAACTCATCGAAAAACAAGATATTAAGATTTATCCGAATCCGGTGACAGATTATGCTTATGTGGAAATCGGATTTGATTTCAAGGAAGCTGATATTTTGCTTTATGATATGTCGGGTAGACAATTGCAAAACTTAAAAACCAAGAATAAAGTGACTAAGATGAATACTCAGAATTTGATTCAGGGAGCTTATCTGGTTACCATTAAAACCGATACGAATAAAACAGCTAATGCTAAATTGATTAAAAAATAAAAATGAAAACACATCGAAATATAAGATATAGTATTCTGATGCTACTATTTTCTTTAAAAATACTAGCTCAACTAGGAAGCTCATTTCAAATTCAAAAAAATTCAAATGATGTCTCTAATGTAGATATAGCAAGAGGAACTCCCAGCATAAGTGTCCCTTTACTAAATATACCTACACAATCTTCAAAAGTGGCAGTGAGTCTTGGACTAAGTTATTCAACAGCTAATATATCGAACCAGCAGATGGTAAGTGAAATAGGTCTAGGTTGGAATATTTCTTCCGCAGGAAGCGTTTCCAGAGTTATTCAAAATGCTGTAAAAGACTATGAATTCAATACATTCAACAATGTCACAACAATGAATTCAAATGTTTACCAGTATAATTTTTATAAAGGAAGTGGAAAATTTACGTTGATATACGATAAGATCACAAAATCTCCAAAAGTTTTGCAGGCAGAAACTTCGAGAAATAAGATTTTATTTGAAAAGAATACAGATACAACGCAATATAAAATAAAATCATTTACAGTAATAGACGAAGACGGGTTAAAATATATTTTTGATAAAACCGACACTTCCTTCTATGGTGTTGGAAATAAAAAAGAAGTATACAATAGCTCTTTTAATCTTTCAACGATAAAAGATGAAAACGGAAATACTTTAGTTACTTATGATTATGTTCCTTATACACAGAAGATTAATGATTATAGAGGTGATAATTACGTTGTAACCAATAAGCTTATCAAAATCAATATCATAAATGTAGGAAGTATAGAGTATGATTATATACAGGGATCAGCACCGTTACCAATTACCAACTGGAATACTTGGTCAAATGATTATGATCCTTACCAATTGCGTAAAATTATTTTAAAAGATCAGGCATCGCAGATTATATCTCAATACGTGTTGGATAATACTGAAATTAGGAGAAAACTTATCAGTTTAGAAAAGAGGGATAGGAATAATACAGTATTAGAAAGGTACCTATTCGACTATAATATACCTCAGTATATGTCTTATAACGGGACTTTTGACAGATATGGTTATCCCAATGACCTTACAGCTTGTAGCCTAGATTATGATCGCCTTTTAACGAAAGGCAGTGTCAATCATCTGGCAAGTTCTCTTGATGCATTAAAGACCATACACTTACCCACAGGTGGAAAAATTGAATATGAATTTGAATCTAATACGTCCGGCCCAACTGTTGGACAATGTAGTAGTGGGATGCATGATGATTGCTTTGATTACTATAAATTAGAAAAAATTGCAGAAATCGATTTTAATTTAGGTGTTACAAGAAATTATTCGTTTTTTAAAGATCCCAATGTTTACACTAACAAAATTTATATTAAAGGAGGAGTGGAGTTACCAGGACTCGAAGTAAATCTCCTTCCTCCAGGTGGTGGTGGACTTACTCCGGTAACATATAATATTGCCTCCGGAACAAGCATCTTCTCAGTATATCCGTTTGAAAATCAGTTAACAGGAAATGACTGTGGTGATACCACTTATGCAATAGTTAATAGCTCTACAGGCAATTTTAATTTTAAAATTGATGGAGGTACGAATACCGATACGGGTAAATTTTCCATATACGCGATAAAAAAAGATCCTGAACCTGTTAAATATGTAAAGGGACTTAGAATAAAAAGTATTAAGAGATATGAGAATGACAGTGCCAACCCCATAGAGTATTTAAGTTATGATTATAATGACTTTACCCAACCCACTCAACCAAGCAGTATGCCATATGAATGGAATAATGGTGTATCGGGAATGCTTACAGATGGAGACTTCTATGCAGCGGATGAAGAATATATATACAGTAATGTAAAAGTCACAGACAATATTAAAAACTTTTCCACACGCTATACATTTCTTAATCCTTATGATGCTCAAACTCAGTTTGGATTACAATTTGGCAACTCCTTAAACGGTCTTGATCTTAATTATAACCTGTTTAGCAGCGCTCAGGTCATAAAAATTGAGCAATATGGTTCCAATAATAATTTAGTGGAAAGAAATCAGCACGAATATGTGGTAAACTTTAAAAATCTTAACATGGATAATCAAGGAACTCCGTTACGAATACCTTGGATTTCTAAACAAACTGTTGATACTGAAAGGTTTTTAGATAATAATATTGTCATGACATCACAAAATGAAGTTACGGCTGAGGAAAATTATGGAAATCTTGTTTTGCAAAAAGAAACTGATAATTCCGGAAATATTACCGAAACGACCTATAAATATGCTACAGATGTAAACAATCAAAAGCTAATGAATGCCAACGTTATCGGAATCCCGCTTTCTACAGAAACAAAGATTGTAAAAAATGGTGTTTCAAAAAATATTTCAAAATCTGAAATAAAATTTGATAATCCTGTAAATATCTATCCTTCTACAACAGTGGCATATAATGTCGTAGAAAATACACCTCAGGTACAGGGAACATTTGACAAATATGACACGTATGGCAATCTGTTGCAGTATACTACCCAATCAGGGGTTCCTGTAACCTTTGTATATGGATACAACAATACCCAGGTGATTGCAAAAATTGAAGGGATTACCTACGATCAGCTTCAGGCCTTAAATATTACCTCTGCAATTGTTAACGCCTCGAATTCGGATGCTGTAAATCCATCTACGGAATCCGCTTTAATTACGGCTTTAGATAATTTTAGAAAAGAAGCAGGCCTTAAAGGGTATTATATCAGTACATATACTTTTGATCCCCTAATTGGTATAACAAGTGAGACATCGCCAACGGGGACTAAAAAGTATTACAGGTATACTGTTGCGGGTAAACTCGAAAAAGTTTTAGACAGTAATGGTATTACTATTCAGGAGTTTAAAAATAATCTTAAAAACTAATGTCAAATCCATTAAAACAGAAAGAAATAATGAAAAAACATATATTGTTCTATTGTATATTGGCATATGGTACATTTTATTCACAGACTAATTTACCTGCGAATGAAAACTATTCCTATACAAAAACTTGTCTTACGGAAGACTGTTCAAAGAAAATAGAAAATATTCAATATCTTGACGGCCTGGCGAGACCTAAACAGGCGATAAGCATTAAAGGATCACCCTCTGGAAAAGATGTTGTACAGCATATTGAATATGATGCCTGGGGCAGGGTAACA
Source organism: uncultured Chryseobacterium sp. (assembly GCA_965651845.1). Taxonomy (GTDB): domain Bacteria; phylum Bacteroidota; class Bacteroidia; order Flavobacteriales; family Weeksellaceae; genus Chryseobacterium. The sequence goes on from CBFGVN010000243.1 coordinate 3,829, forward strand.
AAAGAATATTTACCGGTTCCCCAACAAGGAACCCAAAACGGATTATCTTATACGGATCCTTTAAATAATGCTTCCAATATTTACGGATCAGAAAAAATATATTCTGAAATTGTAATCGAAAACTCTCCGCTTAGCCGTATTCAGAAAAAATACAATGTTGGAACGGACTGGGCGGATAAGCCAATTAATTTTGATTATTCGGTGAACGAAAATGAGGTTATCCGGTTCACAACCAATACAACATGGGAAAGCGGTGCGACAAAATCAGTTGTATCAGTTAACGGTTCTTATCCGGCTCATAAACTCTATAAAAATAAAGTAACAGATGAAGATGGAAACGAATCGATAGAATATAAAAATGACCAGGGGCAGATCATTTTGTCTAAGAAAATTGCCGGTACATCGGAAAGTACCGATACTTATTATGTTTATAATGAATATAATCAATTAGTATATGTGTTTTCTCCTCTTGCCTCAAAACAATTGACGCAACAGACTTCAGGAGTAGTTGCCGATAATATTCTAAATAAACTTTCTTATCAATACAAATACGATAGTAAAGGAAGGATCGTAGAGAAAAAAGTACCGGGCAAAGAAACTGAATATTTTGTATATGATCAGCAGGATAGAATGATCATGTCTCAGGATACCAAACAAAAAAATAATAATGAATGGTCATTCGTTAAGTATGATAAATTTGGAAAGGTTTTATACACAGGAATTACACAAAATTCAGACAGCAGACAGAATATTCAGGCACTTATCAATACTTCACAGAATCAGTTCAATTTTGAAAGCAGAACAACTTCAGCTTTTAATACGAACAATATGGACGTATATTATACCAATACGGCATTCCCGACATCCATTAAAAAGCTTTTAACCATTAATTATTATGACACCTATCCTACGGGAACTCCTGGCAGGCCGTCTCAGGTATTGGGACAGAATACACTTTCCGATAATCCGCAAACGGATGGTTTAAGTACTACAGGACTTCCGACAGCTTCTTATATCAATAATATAGAAAGCGACGGCTGGACGAGAAATTACAATTGGTATGATCTTAAAGGAAGAGTTATCAGCACAGACAGTTATAATTATTTAGGAGGATATACAAAACTTGAATCACAACTGGATTTTGCGGGGGTAGCTCAAAAAATTAATACCACGCATAGAAGACAGGCTTCCACTCCTGTTGTAAATGTTAAAGAAAGATTTGTGTATTCAAACCAGAATGTTCTTTTACAGCGCTATCATCAGGTAGATAGTAATCCTGAAGAATTGTTGGCAGAATATCATTTTGATGAAAAAGGCAGAATGGACAACAAAAAGGTGGGAAATAACCTTCAGTCTATCGATTTAAGCTACAATATCAGAGGCTGGATTACAGGAATCAATAAAGATGTTATAGATAATCTTCCGGCAAGCGGGAAGCTGTTTTCTTACGATATACGCCACCAGAAT
>CBFGVN010000244.1:0-5278 GCA_965651845.1 uncultured Chryseobacterium sp.
AAAGAATTGACGTAAAATCCAAGCGTTTCGGCTTAGGGATTCAGGCCGGATATTATTATGTGCCCGCAACAAATCAATTTTATCCAGGTTTTGGGCTCGGATTATCCTATAATTTTTTGAGATTATAATAAAATAAAAAAAATAATAAAATGATATTTATTTCAGCAGGGCATCATAATTCAGACCCCGGAGCCGTTGCCAACGGATATATTGAGCGCGATCTAACAAAAGAAGCTCGTAATTTAATTGTCTTGAATCTAGATAAGAAAAATCTAATTCAGGACAAAGATTTTGAAACGAATTCACAGTATCAAGGTAGAATTAAACCCGGCAGCGGATCAGTTGTGTTTGATATTCATTTTAATTCAGGAAGCCCGACGGCCGGAGGAACCGAATGTTATGTAAACCAAAAAGATTTTGCAGATAAAAATTCCTTGTCGTACAAAATGGCAACAGAAATCTGCAAAGTAACATCCCAGATATTGGGAATTCGTAATCGGGGTGTAAAAGCGGACAATCAAAGCCAGCATTCAAAAATTGGTATTTTGAATTTAGGATCTGGTATTTCTGTTTTGTGGGAAATTTGCTTTATTTCATCCGTGATCGATATGCTGAATTACATGCAAAAGAAAAATGAACTTTTGAAAGAGATTGCCACAATCTTGAAAAAGTATGATGCTTTTAGATAAATTTTTTTCCATAAAAATAAGATAAAAGAAAGCTTTTGTATACGGTTTTCCGTAATGAAATAATATTTATCTGTAGCAATTTTACGCTATGGAAAATATTGATGATTTAATAATTGGTTTTTTGAAAGAAGGTCTTTCACAAAAGCAAATAGCCGGAAAATTACATGATTTGAACATTAAACCAAACAGTTTAAGTTCGGTTGAAAAAAGATTAAGGCAAATTAGAGAATGTTATGAAGCAAAAACATTGTTTCACCTTGCTTGTATTTTACATAATAAAAAAGTTTTATAAAAAAAGGATTCCCGTAATGGTGATTAAAAAAATATTTGTATAATTGTCTCCGATTGCAATCACAAAAATTAACAATTTAAAAATTAAATTATTATGAAAAAAATCATCTTATTAGCAGCCTTCGGAGTTGCAGGATTAGTAAGCGCAAAAAGCTTAGATGAAATTAAGCCTGAGAAGCAAAATGTAAAAGTAGAAAACTCACAGGAAGCTGAAAAGCCGCTAAGACAGCTTTGCTCAGCAATCACAATCGTGATAATGTGCGATACTTCACAAAACTTCAATAATACATACTGCTGGGAAGAGGGCAGTCAGGCGTCATTTGAAGAGGCGATACATTGTTATGAAACTGAGTATCAAATGTTCAATGACGAACTGTGTAACTAACATTTCTTCAAAATGGCAGTTAAAAATATTATATTAATTTTTCTTTTAGTACCTATTTATTTATTGGCACAGAAGAAGCCCATTGATAGTTCCGTAATTGAGGTAAAATATTACACTACATTTTTAACTGATACAACTCAGGTGTCCTCTAAAAAAGAGGACATCATGAGTTTAAGAATTGGTAAAACCACTTCTGTTTTTAGAAGTGATATCAAGGAGAGTAGTGACTCTTTGTCTCGTAAAATTATAGGATCTGCAATGATGAAAGGGGCAAGTGGTTCTACATCAGCAGCTCCGGATCTAAGCGGGGTACGACGACCGAAGTTCATTCAAGAGGTTTATTATACAAATGGAAAAACTCTTGTCTATGACAAAATCAGAAGAAATGTTTTTGCTTTCGAGCCTGCTAATAAAATAGATTGGCAGTTAAGCAATGAAACAAAAAAGATAAGTGGTTACAACTGTAAGAAGGCTACAACCAAGTATGGTAATAAAAATATTATTGCTTGGTACACCACCGAAATTCCTTTTCAGGAAGGGCCATATACCTTTAAAGGTTTGCCTGGACTTATTGTAAGCCTTGAAGATGAAAAACAATATTATTCATTTCTTTTAAAGGAATTAAAACAGGTTAAAAAGCCGATAATTCCGATAAGTAATGCTATTGAAACTACTTTTGAAAAGTTCGATAGTAAACGCCAAGAGGTTAAAAATGATCCGGCGGGGACTTTCTCTAGTCTAACTAATTACAAGTTAACAAAAGAGCAAGAACAAAGAATAATAGACAATAATAGAGCTAGAAACAATCAATTAGATTAAAAAGCACCTACAAAGGTGCTTTTTTAATATCCATTATCTAATTTTTGGAATTCTTCTTTTGCAAATTCTTCTACGGCTTTTATCATTTCTCTTTCTGCAGTATGAACCACGCCAAAGCTTTCAACAGGCATAATGTTTAATGGATTAATATTTTCTACTCTATAAAGTACAAAACTATATCCTTTAAAGTAATGGATGTAATATTGCTGTTCAATTGGTGCATAAAAAAGACGGAGTTTCATTTTCATATTATTCATGGATTCAAAATTTATTCCACAAATCAACTAATTTATTACGACAAAATATGTCGCAAAAACCTCTGTAATATTAAATCTTTTGTAATCTCAATAAGGAAAACCATAATCAAATAGTTTTGGGGTTTTATATTTTTACATCATCAAATAAAGTTAATGTTATGCTTTTATATACTTTAAGATACAAAGAATATATTTTAGACGTATTGGCAAACGAATTTCACGAGGTTTTAAGGGAGATGAGTTGTGCTTTTAAAAAAGAGATTTCCGAAAACGAAATTACTATTAAATCAGTTGTTGAGTATCCTAAAATAAAATTTGTTTCGTTGTCTACTGATGTATGATGTTGTACATTTCCTAAGATTTGAAGTTGAAGCAGCCACCTGATTAATCAGGTGGTTTTTTTGTTCTATTAGTGCGTCACAACTTTATTTTTTGCTTGCCTACATCTTTGCGGTAATAAATATTACCATGAATACAAATACACTTGCTTTCGAGATTTTACGAGGGAAATGGCTTATGAATTTAGCCTCAATTGCTGAGTACGAAAAACTAGCAAATAGAGTTTTGGAAGGCGAAATAATTGGGAATCCCATTGATCGCAAAGCATTTAATGCCATGTATGAGAGTGGAAACGTTGGTGGTGGTCCCTTGGCTTCTACGGAAGAGGAGAAAAAAATCGGATATATTTTAATGACGGGACCAATGTTGACATACGGTGATTATTGTATGTATGGTGCAGATGATTATCTATTTGCTTTAAGAAAGCTAAATAATAATGATAAAGTTTCCGCAATAGTCTTGGAAATGGACGGTCCAGGTGGGGCGGTTTCCGCTATTAATGCATTTAAAGAATTTCAGACTGAAAAGAAAAAGCCTATTGTGGTTTTATGTAATGACTGTTATTCTCTTCATTACTGGATCGCCTGTCTTATAGGAGATCACGTAATGGCAAAAGGAAATATTTCTTCCGGATTCGGATCTATTGGTGCTACCTGTATTTTATTGGATGCAAGGGAGGCTATGAAAAAAGAAGGATATAGCATTATGATTATCAATGCGCCTGGTTCCGAATTGAAAAATCAGGCAATGCAGGATTTTTACGCTGGAAAAGACAAAGAGTTCATTGCTAGGCTACAGGCAGAAATGATGCCTATCAGAGATATATTTGTTGCTGATGTTCGATCAGCTTTCCCTGAAATTGCTCCTGACGAAAGAATATTTAAAGCTGACAACTTTAATGCTGATGATGCATTGAAATTTAAAATGATCCATAGTATTGGAAATGAAAAGAAAGCATTTGAATTAGCGAAGGCATTAGGAGAAATTAATAATAACTAAAATAAATTTTAATAACGATGAAAAAACCGATCTATTCGGCTGTAGTAGCTTATGTACTGTCAGCTTTGGAATTGAAAGAATTACCAACTGGTGAAGATGGTAAACTTGCGTTAAACGATGATCAGGAAGCTACATTAAAAAAAGAGTTTCCGGGAGATCAGTATGAGAGTGTAATGAAAAATGTCAACAATCATCTTGCTTTGGTAGCGGCTTCAAAAAAAGAAGACGAAGATCAAAAAGTAGCTGAAAAGCAAAATGTGTTGGATATTCTTGCAGGAAAGAAAAAAGAAGGAGAAGATAATCCTGAAACTCCGCAGTTATCTGCTGAAGACCTGCTAAAGAAAGTAGCCGATCAACAGGCGGTTATTGACGAGCTTAAAAAAGAGCCGGAAAATGATTTATCAGCAAAAAATGTTATGAAAAAAGGATTGGTAGGAACCGCTTTAGCCGTATCGCTTTCAACGGCTACCCACTTATTTGGGAATATGCCGGAAGCTTCAAATAAGATTTTCGCATTTGAAGGAAGAAACTGGAATCAGAGAGCCACAGGTAAATCTGCCGCAAAAACTGACTTTACAGATACTTCCACTATTGCAAGATTAAATGAGGACTTGAGAGAATATCAGGTTCAGAATCCGAACTTCATTCGGGATCTGTATGTAGATAATTTCGGATTGCCTGCGTTCTGGCCAAAAAGAGTTGGGGTTATTGATATGGTTCAGGATGTTGTTATGGACCTTTCAAATGTTACTCAAGCGAGAAAACCGGACTGGACTCCTGGATTTGAATTATTCTTAGAAGCTGAAAAGAGAAGAATTTACAGAATTCAGATCGATCTTGAGTTTGATGGATATCAGCTACAGGAACTGGAAACTGCCTGGATTGCTTCTATCTATAATATGGACGGGTCTTCTCCTTACAAATATTCTTTTGTAGCTTTCCTTATTTCAAAAATCAATATTAAGGCAAGACAGGAAGACAGAGAAGCTGCCATCAATGGAATTTTCGCTCCAAATCCTACTGGAATAAAAACAAAAGGTCATTACCTGAATGGGCAAAGTGGTATCAGACACCAATTGTTTATGTTTAGGGATGTGTTTAAAAGAATTACTCCTTATGTGTCTCAAGTGGGGAAATTCAGTTCAGCAAATGCTTATCCTTACACTAAAGGATTTATTGAGAGTTTACCGCTTTCGATCAGAAAAAAGCCTAATATGAAGCTTTACATTTCTCCTTCAAATATCGTATTGATAAGAGATAATTACAAGCTGATAAATTCTCTGAATAATGACTATAAAGGGAATGAAATCAATTATATTGATGGATATCCAAATATTACGTTTGAACCTCTTACGGATTTGGAAGGAAGCAATTTAATGTTCATCACAGATGATCAGAATATTGAGATCCTGGAATATCTTCCGGAAGAAAAGAACAAATACAGATTCGAGTATTTGAAGCGTAAAACGTACGTTCATGCAGATTATAGAACAGGTTGT
>CBFGVN010000245.1:0-5265 GCA_965651845.1 uncultured Chryseobacterium sp.
AAAGTAAAATTCCGGAGTAGTTTTTTAAGACCTCTTTCATGTGGTGATTTTTAATCAAAGATAGCTTTATTTTTAACATTCCGTTATATTATTTTCATCCGTAAAATTCATAAATTTGAGTAAATATCGTTTCTATGGCTTATATAGATTACTATAAAATTTTAGGCGTAGATAAAAACGCATCACAGGAAGACATCAAAAAAGCGTATCGGAAGTTAGCAAGAAAACTGCATCCTGACCTTAATCCCGATGATAAGGAAGCCGAACGGAAATTCAAAGAGCTTAATGAAGCCAATGAAGTTCTCAGCAATCCCGAAAACCGTGCAAAGTATGATAAATACGGAGAGCATTGGAAACATGGTGAAGAATACGAAAAGGCTCAGCAACAGCAGCAAAGACAATATCAAAGTCAGGGAGGAAACTTCGGAGGCGGGTTTTCCAGTGCTGATTTTGGCGAAGGGGAAGATTTTTCAGATTTTTTCCAAAGCATGTTTGGCGGTGCAGGTGGTGGATTTGGCAGGAGTTCGAGAGGAAGCGCTTCCGGAAAATTTAAAGGACAGGACGTTCACGCTGAATTGAATTTAAGCTTAAAAGATGCAGCGACAACTCATCCTCAAACTTTTGAAATCAATGACAAGAAGGTAAGAATTACGATTCCGGCAGGTGTTTATGACGGGCAGCAGATAAAACTGAAAGGTCATGGAAATCCGGGTTTCAATGGAGGGCCGAACGGTGATTTGTACATTACTTTTAACATTCCTGCGGATCCGAATTTTGAAAGAATTGGTGATGATTTAAAAACAAAGGTTACGATCGATTTGTACACTGCAGTTTTAGGAGGTGATGTAAAAGTGAATACTTTGGATGGAAGTGTAAATCTGAAAGTAAAACCAGAAACTCAAAACGGAATGACAGTAAGGCTGAAAGGAAAAGGTTTTCCGGTATACAAAAAAGAGGGGCAGTTCGGTGATTTGTTTGTAACCTATGAAGTAAAATTACCAACAAACCTTACGGATCAGCAGAAAGAACTTTTTGAACAACTTAAAAATACCTAAGCCATGAGTGAAAGAATATCGCGGGAAGAACTCGTAAAAATATACAATATTGAAGTCACTTTTTTTGATGAGCTGGTAGATTCCGGATTACTGAAAATTCAGACCGAAAATGAGATCCGTTATCTGATGTATGAAGATCTGCCTTCCTTTGAAAGGTTTGCAAATTGGCACTATGATCTGGAAATCAATCTTCCCGGTCTGGAAGTGATTCATGAGATGCTTAAAAAAATGGAAGATTTAAAGCAGAAAAACCGTGAGCTGATGAATAAGCTTTCGGCCATTGGTGATAAGTATGAAGAGGGATAATTTGTCGGTTGTTAATAGCTGATAGTCCCGAAGGGACGATTTAGACTAGGGTAGGATGTAATCCTGTCCAATATAGGTGTAAATTCTAAATTTTCATTTAGCTTTGCACACAGAAATTAATAATTATGAGTGAAGAGAAGGTTATTATTTTAAAACCCAAAAGACAGGATTTCGAGGAAATATATTTTAACGAAAATCAGGGAAGTCTGTTTTTTTCTTCAACAACGAGAGGAAAAACGATTACTACCATTGTTGTTGGATTGATTTTACTGATTTTGTTTTTCTTTAAAGATGATTTTAGCAAGGAGAAATTCGGGATTTTGTACTTTGTGAGCTTTCTGTTTTTGCTTTGTGCAGTTTTTCTTTCGGTAAGTATCAATAAGGTTTCAAGATGGAAAAAGCAGGTTAATTCTTATTTAAACAAGCTTGAAAACTGCAATATTTATGAAATACGATTCGATCAAAATTTTTTCACAGTGAATATCGACGGAGAAAAAGAAACCAGCGAATGGAAAGACTTCGAATATTTTGACAGCACTGAAAAATATATTGCACTGGAAGGAAAACACAATTATATGTTTCCTAAAAAATCGATGAATGAGAAAGATTATACTTTATTAAAGCAAACTTTAAAGAAAAATATAAAAGAATAAAAAACTCAGAGCAAACACTCTGAGTTTCATTTTATATATGAGCCAATTGGCTCATTTGCCTTTTTGCAATTTAGCTTTAATAATTTAATCCAGCCAACCCATTTCCTTCATCCAGTCATCATTGTAGATCTTCCCAACGTATCTTGAGCCGTGATCGTGAAGTAAAACAACAATCACATCATCTTTGGTGAACTGGTCTTTCATCTGAACCAGAGAAGCAATTGCACTTCCCGCAGAATATCCACAGAAAATACCTTCTTCCTTCGCTAATTTTCTGGCGTAAACAGCTCCGTCTTTATCCGTAACCTTTTCAAAGTGATCGATCACAGACATATCATAATTTTCAGGAAGAATATCTTCACCAATACCTTCTGTGATATAAGTATAAGCATGTTCTAAATGAATTTCCCCTGTTTCATGAATCTCTTTTAAGATCGAACCGTAAGTATCAACACCAATTATTTTAATATTTGGATTTTTCTCTTTGAAAAATTTTCCACAACCTGTAATGGTTCCTCCTGTTCCGGCTCCAACCACGAAATGTGTAAGTTTCCCTTCCGTTTGTTCCCAGATTTCAGGAGCAGTAGATTCATAATGAGCTGCTCTGTTTGATAAGTTATCATATTGATTTACGTACCATCCGTTTTCCATTTCTTTAGCCAATCTTTTGGATACCGAGTAGTAAGAACGCGGATCTGTAGGCTTTACGTCTGTCGGACAGACGATTACTTCTGCACCTACCGCACGAAGAATATCACATTTTTCTTTTGATTGTTTAGAATTGGTCACGAAAATACATTTGTAACCTTTAATGATAGCTGCAAGAGCCAATCCCATCCCCGTATTTCCGGAAGTTCCTTCGATGATTGTTCCCCCTGGTTTTAATCTCCCGTCTTTTTCTGCGTCTTCAATCATTTTCAGAGCCATTCTGTCTTTTACAGAATTACCTGGATTGAATGTTTCAACCTTTGCCAAAACCAATGCAGGAAAATCTTCACCCAAAACTTTATTCAGCTTTACCAATGGGGTATTCCCGATTGTTTCAAGGATGTTGTTTGCGTATTTCATAAATGTTTTTTAAAGCAGTGCAAAGATACAGCTTTAAAATGATTATCACAGTTAAGGTAGAGTTAAAGAATAAATTGTTAAAGTGAATTGTGAATGGTCAATTGTCAATATAAAATAACCAGAAAGTTTGTCATTCTGACGAAGGAAGAATCTAAACCTTTATAATAGATTCCTCACTCCACTCCGTTTCTTTCAGAATGATGAATTTTACGCAAAATAATTAAAGAAATTCACAAGCAAAGCAAATTGACCATTGACAATTCACCATTCGCGATTCACTTTAATTATATTTAATTGCTTTCACCGGAGAAATCTTACTGATCAAATAGCTTGGAATAATCAATGCCAATGCAGAAATAATCAGAATTCCGACAGAAATAGAAACGATGGCAATGGGATTAAGATCTACAGGAACCGTGCTTACATAATAATTTTCCGGATTCAGTTTAATGACACCAAAGAACTTTTGAATTAAAATCAGCCCAAGACCAATTGCATTTCCATACAGCAAGCCGGGAATCATGATAATCAGGGTATAATTGATAAAAGTAGCCCTGATCTGGGAATTGCTCGCTCCCAAAGTCTTTAATAAGCCGATGGAATTTGTTCTTTCAATAATCAGGATCAAAAGAACCATGATAATATTAATCACCACAACGATTAACATAATGATGATAATCAGTGCAATATTAGTATCAAAAATACTGATCCAGTCTGTGATCTGGGGGTATTTTTCTGTTGCTTTTTCTGCATAATTTTTATAACCGATCAGTTTTTCAATTTCAGGAAAATCTCTGTCGATATCGTTGACGTTTTTCAGGAAAATATCAATTCCACCTATCTCGTCAGGTTTCATATCCTGAATTTTTCTTACATGATTAATTCCTCCGATCACAAACTGATCATCAATCATTTTAATGTCGGTTTTATAAATTCCTACGACTTCAAATTTTCTATAAATCGGCTGCTGATCTGTTTTGGAAAAAACGGTTACAATGCTGTCTTTTAACTTTAAATGAAGATCATTTGCTATTTTTTGTGAGATCGTTACTCCGTTATTATATCCGATTTCCGTTACCTTCGGAGTGGTACCTGCAATGAGGAATTTTTTAAATCGTAGACTATCAAAATCTTTTCCTACCCCTTTAAAAATAATCCCTGCAAAATTATGTTCATTACGCATGATTCCTGTAACCATCGCATATTTCTGAACCGTTTCTACATCTGGAAGTTCTTGTATTTTTTTAATGTTGAGTCCCTGATTGTCGAGAACTGAAGTATTGTAAGAAGAATTTGATCGGGTAGACTTTACCGTGATATGTCCGCTGAAATCTGCCAATCTCTCTTTGATCGCCTTTTTAGAGCCGAATCCGGTGGAAACGGTAATTAAAGAAACAATAATTCCCAACGCCACAGAAAGTCTGCCGATGAAGATGATAACCCTTGAAAGGTTATTTTTGTTATCTTTGGAAAACGCTATTTTTCTAGAGAAATATAAAGGAAATTTCAAACCTATGAATTTAGATTTCAAAATTAAAAATTTAGTTCTTATTTGCCTAATTTTTTTGGGAGTATTCAATCAATATTATTCTCAAACTCAAGATAAAGCCGATTTTAAGACCGGCGCAGATCAACCTGAACTGTACTTACCTTTATTAAAAGGAAAAACGGTGGGTGTTGTGACCAACCAAACCGGATTGATGAGTGACAGAACTCACGTCGTTGATTTTTTAGTGAAAAACGGTATCAGCATAAAATCAATTTTTGCTCCAGAACACGGCTTTCGTGGTGATGCTGATGCAGGGGAAAACGTAAAAAACGGGGTAGACGTAAAAACTGGAATTCCCATTGTTTCTTTATACGGAAATAATAAAAAACCTAAACCAGAGCAGTTAAAAGGAATAGATATCGTGGTTTTTGATATTCAGGATGTTGGGGTGAGATTCTATACTTATATTTCTACTTTAACCTATTTAATGGAAGCCGGAGCCGAAAATAATGTGGAAGTAATGGTTTTAGACCGACCAAATCCGCACGACGGGTATACAGATGGACCTGTCTTGAGGAAAAAATGGTCAAGCTTTGTAGGAATGCATGAAGTTCCTGTTGTGTATGGCTTAACCATCGGGGAATATGGAAAAATGGTGAATGTAGAAAGATGGCTGAAAAATGAAGTTCAGGCA
>CBFGVN010000246.1:0-5261 GCA_965651845.1 uncultured Chryseobacterium sp.
AATCCTAAATTTTGTGTAAACTATTAATGGATTTCATGATATGATTGTAGATTTGCTAAGTAAAATCATGAAAAATTATTTTTAATAAAATTAAATCCCTGTGTATCTGCTAGTTTTAAAATCATTTTAAAAGCCAATTTTATAAATTTTTATTAATAAATTTGCATCATGTTAATAGAAGTTTTTAAGTCTAAGATTCACAGGGTAAGAGTTACGGCTTCAGACCTTAATTATATTGGGAGTATTACGATCGATGAAGATCTTATTGAAGCTGCCGGATTGGTAGTTGGAGAAAGGGTTTATATTGTAAATGTGAATAACGGGGAACGTTTCGATACCTACGTTATCAAAGGAAAGAGGAAATCAGGAGAAGTTTGTCTGAATGGCCCTGCTGCAAGAAAAGTACAGAAAGACGATATCATCATCATTATCGCTTATGCACAGATGACACCTGAAGAAGCAAAAACTTTCCAGCCAAAGATCGTTTTCCCGGACGAAAAAACAAATCTTTTGACGTAATCTGATGGAGAAAAAATCAAAGAGTCCTTTAAAATCAATACTTACAATAGTAATCTCGCTTGCTTTTGCAGGCTTTTTTTTATGGTTTGCCCTGAAGGGGTTAGATTTTAAGGTGATCCAAAAATCTTTGGCAAAAGCCAATTACTGGTGGGTTTTATTGGCTGCATGTTTTGGAGTTTCGGCGTACTGGTTCAGAGCAATCCGCTGGAATCTGATGCTGGAACCGATGGGACACAATATTTCCAATGCCAATTCGCTTTGGTCGATATCTTTTGGATATCTAATGAACCTTACGATTCCCAGAAGTGGGGAAGTAGCAAGGGCAACTGCTTTGTATGGAGTAGAAAAAGTGCCTGTTGATCGGTCTTTTGGAACGATTATTCTTGAAAGGGTGGTGGATTTGGTTTGTATGATCGCTTTCTTAGGGCTTACTTTAATATTTAAATATGAAGCGATTCTTTCTTTTTACGAAAATTCAGGAATAAATTTCAACCCAAACAAAATTTTAATTGTATTGTCAATTTTAATTATCGGAGCTGTTTTATTTTTTGTGTTTAAAAAAAGATTAGCAAATGTCCCTGTTCTGGATAAAATTATCAACTTTATTGATGGTATTTTCCAAGGATTGACCTCAATTTTTAAACTAAAACAAAAGGGTAAATTTATCCTTTATACCTTAGGTATCTGGATGTCATATTACTTTGCTGCGTATCTCGTATGTTTCTCATTGCCTGAAACTTCAAACTTTACCTTTGCAGACGGGTTTTTAATCATTGTTGTAGGAACATTGGGAATGATGATTCCTGCAAGCGGTGGGATCGGAGCATTCAACCTTGCCATGAAATATGGTTTTATGGCTTTATTTATTTCTATGGGGAAAAGTGCTGAACAGGGAGGTGAAATAGGATTAACCTATTCTTTTATTTCCTTGCCGATGCAGATCGTGATCATGCTGGTGATGGGCTTAATTTCCATTCCAATGCTGGCAAAAGCAAGAAATAATGTCGTAGCAGAAAAAGAAATTCGTTAATTATTTTATTTAAAACGTATTATATGCATAGAGTTTGAAAAGGTTTCAACTTTGTAAATTAAAATTGCGTCTGGATCCTTCCAGGATAGCAAACGTGCTGCTCAATTGCTGAGTGAAACGCCTTTGCGAACGAAAATATCCGCAGCAAAATTCCAAAAAACTTTGCTACCCTTGCGTTTGAATAGAATGCATAATTTTTAAATAAAACAAATTAAAATATAAAATCCGGTCAAAAAAATGATCGGATTTTTTTATGGTAAATTCAGACAAATTTTAAATTTTATATTTCGCAATTTACATATTTTTTTGACAAAAAAATATATTGGAAAATTCCTAAATCAGCCATAAATTAGATTGAACAATACATAAAACACATAAACTTATTATGACAATTAATTTACAGAAGGGTCAAAGAATTGAAATCGGATTTACAAAAATGACCATCGGTCTTGGCTGGGATCCTAATGAAGGAAGAGGATATGATTTTGACCTTGATGCTTCGGCAATTATGATCGATGCAGACAGGAAATTGGTGAGTGAAGAATATTTTGTTTTTTATAATAATTTGCAGTCGCCGGATGGCGCCCTGACTCACACAGGAGATGATCCCAGCGGTAAAAACAGTGATGGCGACGATGATGAAGCCATTATTGTAGATCTTGAAAAAGTAGACGAAAGGGTAGATGAAATTCTTTTTGTGGTTACCATAGAAGATTTTGAAAGAAGAAAACAAAATTTCGGACAGGTAAGAAATTCCTATATCAGAATTATCGATAATATCAGCAATCAGGAAATTGCAAAATATGAGCTGGACGAAGATTTCTCGATCGAAACAGGAGTAGAGTTCGGAAGATTATATAAACGCAACGGAAGCTGGAAATTTGAAGCTTCAGGAATCGGCTACAGAGCAGACCTTGCTTTCTTTCTTGAAAAGTATTACCAGGGGCAAATCATCAAATAAATATGGCAATCAATTTACAGAAAGGTCAGACGATCAATCTGAGAAAAAACGAGCTCGGAAACAGCGTTTATGATCTTTCAACCGTAACGATCGGTTTAGGTTGGGACGTTTGCAGACAAGGTGGATTTTGGGGAAGCTTATTGGGTATAAACGACGGCCCTGATTATGATTTGGACGCCATTGCTTTTCTTTTAGATGAGAATGGAAAAGTGGCAGATTTGGGAAAAACTTTTTTCTCCGGCAACGGAAGGGAAATAGTGCTTTATCAGAGTGATGTTATTTATTTTAACTCGATGCGGCATCCCAGCGGGAAAATCTGGCTGACAGGTGATAACAGAACCGGGGCGGGTGATGGCGACGACGAACAGATTATTGTAAAGCTGGATCAATTGGATGAGCGATACCAAAAAATCGTATTTGTAGTTTCGATTTACAACGGAATTATTAACAGGCAGCATTTCGGAATGATTAAAAATGCTTTCATCAGGGCAGTTGATGCAAGAGGAAAAGAGATTACAAGATTCAGCCTTTCTGGTGATGCGAGCATGAACGGAATGTGTTCCATGATTTTTGCGGAAGCCTATCGCCACAATGGTGACTGGAAATTCCGGGCGATCGGAGAGCCTTACCAGACGGATAATTTTATTGAGGTGATTGTTCCTTTTATGTATAAAAAATAAAGTATGCTGGAAATGCATACTTTTATTTTGAAGATCAATGATTTGAAATTTAAATATAATAGTTAGAAAAATCCAACTCAAATAGATGTTTATATCATCATTGAGATTTGAAACGTCTTCCCAATGTTTTTTTCCATTTCTCAATATCTTCGGCTGTAGCTCTGTCGGCTTTATCGAAAAAGAAATGTTGATTGATCTTAAAGCCGCAATATTGAAAGATTCCAACATCGGAAACAAGTGATAATGCTTTATCCATCCCAATTTGCCTATATTCTTCATGAGATTTTCCATGTGTATTGATGATAACGGCCTGTTTTCCGTTCAATAAACCTTTTTGAATGCCCTGGTCATAACGGTATGCAAAACCGTAACTGAAAACGCGGTCAATAAATCCTTTCATGATCGCGGGCATTCCCGTCCACCAGATGGGATAAATAAAAGTAATATGTTCTGCCCACGAAATAAAATCCTGTTCAGTCTTAACGTCATCAGAAACTTTTCCTATTCTTTGCCCTTGTATGTCTTCGAGCGAAAGCACTGGGTTAAAGCAAATGACGTTCAGATCTCTTACAATAATTTCGTGATTTTCGGAGGAGAGATTTTCAATGACAGCTTGGAATAGGCTGTGATTCAGGCTGTTTTCATTCGGGTGTGCATAAATAATTAAATGTCTCATTGTTTTTGATTTTAAATTGATGAGACAAAAGTAGGCTGGAGAAAGAAGCAAAAATTGTAAGAAAACGAAATGGAATTATTCGGATCTGGGATTACAGATATTTTCCTGAAATTTCAGGTATTGCGACGGCGAGATATGGAGAAAATGCTTAAAATCATGAATCAGCTGGCTCTGGTCATAGTAATTGCATTCGGAAATAATATTGAACCATTCGATTTTATTTTGATCTTCAATTTCTTTTTCAATAATTTTAATGGCTTTCAGGAAACGGTTATAACGGGCAATTTCTTTAGAAGAATATCCGAATTGCTGCTTTTGTTTCAGCTGGACATTTCTTTCACTTTGCCGGGTCTTATCGGCAATGGTTTTTATGGGATTTAAGCTTTCATTTTCAAAATTGCTTAGCAAGTGGCTTGTTGTATCCTGATTTTGAAGATAATTTTTACAGAATTCAAGAATATGATCTACCCGCTTTTCAACACAATCAATATTTTTAAGTTCCTGCCATAAAATGGTGAAGCAATCTTCATTCAGCAAATCATCCGGATGCATAAAATTTTTTTTCATCATGGCTTTTCCGAAGAATCTGTAGAAAGCATCATCCTTGAAATTGGCAGCAAGGATAGAAGTTTTTGGTGGTAAAATATATTCAAAGGCCTTTCTTACAGGCCCGAAAGTAATGCATTTGTCAACGTTTATTGTTGTTTTTTCCTTAGTTGTTAACGATGCATTTTCTCCAAAGCTAAATAGTAAAATGGTCTGATAAGTCGGTAATAATGTTTTGGTAATAGGATTTTCAGAGAGATTTTCAGCAAAATAAAAATGTGAGAATACATTTTCGAATTCTTTAGGAACGGAAATTCTGAGTTGGTTATATTCTGATTTTCGGTTCATATACTGTGTTTTCTAAAGAAAATTTAAGAATTAGTGATATTACATAATTTCGGAAAATTAAAAATCATGAAGCTTAATGATGGAGCCTTTATAAAACTTCGTGGAATCGTACAGATCAACAAAATGATTGTATATGTCTTCCTGTGAAAGCGTTTCGGGATTTTTGGATTTGAATTCATCTTCTGCATAGGAAAATAAATCTTTATAATCGGATTTCAGGAAATCTGAGAGAATGTGTTCTTTTCCTTTTTCTTTGTTGATTAATCCGGTAAATAATATTCCATAAACGAGAAAACGGTTAAAATTTTCAGCATCGAAAATATAATTTAAATTTCTTTTGGAATATTTTTCATAATCCGACAAAATCTGCTGGAAACTTTGAATACTGAAAGATTGGGGAATTTCATAAAAAAGATCAATCCCATGTACAAAAAGCTGTGTTTTTACTTCTTCAGGGTTGGCAGGATATTTTGCATTAAACCATTCGAAAAGGCTTAACAA
>CBFGVN010000247.1:0-5241 GCA_965651845.1 uncultured Chryseobacterium sp.
ATACACGAAGTTTCTGTACGGATCCATGCTTGTCCCAAGATCGAAACCGTCGTTGATAAGATATTGAGTCGTGATTTCCACTTCTCTCATATTCACTCTTCCGCACAGGTAAAGATATTTGCTTAAAAGATCTCCATGTCTGTTTTCTTCGGCAGTCCAGGCTCTTATCCAGTTTGCCCAGCCCACTTCTCTCTGTTCCTGATTGATTCCTTCTACACCCATCAGCCAAGATTCGTATGATGGTAAAGCTTCTTCAGTGATACAGTCCCCAATTAATGTTACAAACAAATCATAAGGCATTTCACGTGCAAAAGTCTGGATTTCATCTAAATCGTATTTAAAACTTTCGCTCGACGGATCCGGAAGGTAATCGGAAGGTTGCCAGATTTTTTCTATAGGCGTTAAAAATTTATCCAGAAAAGAACCTACTTCCTTTTCCAAAATTCCCATTACTTCTTTCCTTACGAGCGCTTGATACATTTTTAGAATTTAGAATTAAACTGCAAAGTTATGATATTATTTATTATTTAGGACATAATAATTTGTTAATTGTTCTGATATTAATCATAAATAATGCCGCTAATATAAATTTATAACGGCATAATTTCTTTAATATTATCTGATTTTTAGCTAACTAAAATATCGCCTGTCATTATTTCCGGAATTGGGATTCCCATTACTTTCAGGATCGTAGGTGCAACGTCTCCCAACTTCCCTGATTTCAAATTCCAGGTGTGTTCTTTATCCATTACGATGAAAGGAACCAGATTGGTTGAGTGCTGCGTATTCGGTGTTCCATCAGGATTAATCATCACATCAGAATTTCCGTGATCTGCCAGAATGAAAACTGCATATCCGTGTTCGTAGGCTGTCATTGCAACTTTTTCGATGCATTTGTCAACGGTCTCAGCTGCCTTTACCGCTGCTTCAAAAACGCCTGTATGACCTACCATATCTGTATTGGCAAAATTTAAACAAATAAAATCTGCTGTTTCGTTTTCCAATTCAGGAACGATGGCATTGGTGATGTCATAAGCAGACATTTCCGGCTTCAGATCATATGTCGGAACGTCTTTCGGGCTCGGGCAAAGCAATCTTTTTTCACCCACAAATTCTGTTTCCCTCCCTCCTGAAAAGAAGAACGTAACGTGAGGGTATTTCTCTGTTTCCGCAATTCTGATCTGTGTTTTATGGTTTTTCTCTAAAATTTCACCCATCGTGTCATGTAAGACTTCTTCATCAAAAACTACATGTACATTCTGGAATGTTTTATCATAATTGGTTAAAGTAACATAATACAGGTTCAGTTTTCTCATGAAATATTCCGGAAAATCTTTCTGTGAAAGCACTTCTGTGATCTCTCTACCTCTATCTGTACGGAAATTGAAACAGATCACTACATCATTATCAACGATTCTTGCAACAGGAACCACATTTCCGATTGCTGTAGAATCTATCATTATACTCGGCTTCATAAATTCGTCGGTAATATTTTCATCGTAAGATTTCTGAATGGCTAATAACGCATTCGTTGTCTGATCTCCAACTCCTTCCACCAAGGCATCATAGGCAATTTTTACACGTTCCCATCTCTTATCTCTGTCCATTGCGTAATACCTACCAACAATGGTTGCCAGTTTTCCGGTAGTTGCTTCCATATGTTTTTGAAGCTCCTCGATAAAACCTTTTCCTGAATGCGGATCACAGTCGCGGCCGTCCGTAAAGGCGTGAACGAAAACATTTTCGTTCAGTCCGAATTCCTTCGCTGCTGTTAAAAGTCCTTTTAAATGATTGATATGTGAATGTACTCCCCCGTTGGAAACCAATCCGATGAAATGTACTTTTTTATTTTCTCTTTTGGCATATTCAAAAGCATCCTGAATGACTTTCTCCTGCCCCAGCGTTCCGTTTTCAACCGCCATATTAAGCTTAACAAGGTTCTGATAAACGACTCTTCCCGCTCCTAAATTCATGTGTCCAACCTCAGAATTTCCCATCTGACCTGCAGGAAGTCCTACAGCCAAACCGCTTGCTTCAAGCGTTGTGTGCGGAAAATTTTGGTAACAGCTATCTATAAATGGTGTATTTGCTTTATCTATGGCAGAAACGTCCGGATTCATTCCCAATCCCCATCCGTCAAGGATCGCTAATATTGCTTTTTTTGACATTATGTAAACTTTTGTTATACAAATTTATCTATTTTCCTATGAATATAAGAATTTGAAAGGATTATTTTAAAAACATTCATGCGGATATAAATTAAATAAATAAAAATGCAGCAAAAGTCTTAATCTTTATCTTGATGTTTTATTTTATTTTAATATATCAGTAAAACTGCCACATTTCTGCGGCAGTTTTACAAGATTCATAAAAATAATTTACTTCCGGGAACATTCAGTATCCTTCAAAAATTATCTAAAAAGTTTTACTCCTAACCACATTTTGAGGGAATATCATTTGTGAACTTAGAATCTAAACTGTGTATTAAAGTGCCAAGTTGAGGAGTAAAACAATATATTATAAAATCGTATTAATCCATTTTAAAAACTAATAACTGTGTACTTTTACCTCTTAACGTACCTCCTGTACCACTACAGTTTCCGGACTGTCCTCTACCTAATTTTATCTGCCATGTTCTACCAGCCGGAACAGTTGTTGTATAAGCTATTACGCCACCATGATTACTAGCACCTCCTAGATTATGAGCAGCCGTAGTATGTATTCTATTATAATCACTATCTGATCCCTCTGGGAAGTCAACAATATAAGAACTAATAGTGCAACCAGTAGCATTATGATTGCCTTCATAAACAAATTCCATTTTGTAAGTTCCGGCAGGAAAAGTAATGGTGGAAGTAGTAGTATTATAGCTCAGTCCAGAGATTTTATTAGAAAGCATATCCATTGGAACCACTACGGAACTTCCTGCACCTACTCCATTTAAAAAACTTGTCATATCACTATCTAACTCAAATACTGCAGGCGCCAACAATGGCAGGCTGGTTTCATCAAGCATTAATTGCCATTTACCAGTAGTGGTGTTGAACTTATAAAAATTGTCTTTTTTAACAGGATTAACTCCTCCTGCATCTACCAGATTATAAACTAACAATCCATTAGCGGGATTAGGTATAGTAGTAACATCAGTATTTCCCGTTAATGATACACGGGGAATTAATAATCCCTTATTAGTGGAGACTATATCTAAAATTGAAGAGGAATTAGGCGCTGCTGTATTTATTCCTACTTGTGAAAATAAATTTGCAGAAAACGCTGTGATGGCAGTTAAAAATAAAAATTTTGTTTTCATCGTTTTTTTCTTTTTTGTTAATACTTATTAATCTGTTTTATAATTTCTCTTAAAACCATCTTTATTCAGGATAGAATTTCAGTTTGTTAATTATCTAATTAGATTAGGGCTATTTTCAGTTAAAATTTGAGACAAAAGAATCCCTTAAAATGTCTTTGCAAACATTTTTTTATTTATGAAAAAGTTTTTCAACCACTTCAATCTATCTATAAACTTTTTTGGGTATCTGATTGCCAGGCTTAAAAGCAATCTGTATATGCGCTTTTTGTTTTGTGTTTTTTCATTTTATTTATATTGAAAAGTAATCTTTTTACTTGCAGTAACTATCAAATCTACTTTTTGAACTTATATTATTACGACCAACAACTCAATAAATTTCCAAACTATTTCTGATTTGTGTAGCACTTAAAATCTTAATGCAAATTTTAATCATTCATTCGATTATTCAAAAAAAAAGGATATTACTCACATATTACATATGTGTAAATAACTGATAATCAAAGATAAATAACAACAATACATCAATAGTATTATTTACTTTCTTCTTTAGCAAATCATCGAAAAAATGAAATTCTTAGCCTTTTAGCAAAAAGCCAGATTGAATTTTTATAAAAATTATATAATTCTATTGAATACAATCAATCACTATTAATGTTTTTCATCCAGATATATAGATCTTCTCCTGAGGAAATATTCAGTCTTTTTCTCAATCTATTTTTTCTGATCTGTATAGACTGTGGCTGTACAAATGTATATGAAGCAATGTCTTTGGTAGAAAAGTTCAGAAATAATAAAGCACAGAATTTTAATTCGCTGTTTTGTAATTGAGGTTCAATCTGCAGCAGTTTTGGAAAAAAATTAGGATAAACTTCTTGAAATCTTGCCAAAAACTCAGGATCATTATTTTTAGCCAATTGAATCACTTCTTCAAAAGCAACATTTAGCTTTTGAGTTAATACTTTGGTTTCCTGATCTTTAACATTTAGAATTTTATTCTTTTTGCGTATCCTGTTATTCACTAGGAAAATAAAAATGATAGAACCTGTACCTACTATAAATATAATATAAAGTAAACGGTTGTTCTTATCTTCCATAGGCTTTTGCTTTTCTTCTACCAGAAGGTCGACGGTATCTTTTAGATTCGCATCCTCTATTGTCTTTAGACTATCATTAAGAATATTATATTTTACTGCATATTTTTTTTCATAATCCTTTTGACCTATTTTTTCATATACTCCTGATATTAAGCTGTATAATTCTAATAGTTTTTTTAAATTCTTTACTTTTGCAGCCAGCTCTATTGCTTTTTTATAATCTGTAATGGCTGAATCATACTGTTTTTTCGCCTCATTAATTTCACCTAAAAGCTTCAATGTTCTAAATTCATTATTACCCAATACAATAGGTACAGCTTGAGCTGACTTTATATAATATTCTGCAGAATCAATTTTATTTTCTTTAAGCTTTGCTTCAGTTAAAATTAAAAGCGCAATTTTCAAACTTGTATTTAACCCTGAATTCAGGTTTTTAGGTTTTTTCACTTCTTCAATTACCCTCTTGCAGTAATAAGTAGCAGAATCATAACTCTTTTTCTCAATATAGCTCTTGGCCATTTCAACCAGAGTCATGGCATTTGAAGAATATCTGACGGAATCTACTTTTATATTATTTGCCAGTACTATATTCTTTCTGAGTTTTTTCAATGCCTCATCATACATTTTAATTCCTTTATAATTCATGCTGTATAATAAATTCATGGAAATTTCTTCATCCTCGTCGTCTAAATTTTTAAACTCTGATTCCATTAGTTTTAAATAGTAATTACTTTTATTATATCTGTATTGCATAGAAAAAGCAAGAGCTAAATTATAGCAGGCATATACTTTTCCTTTTGGATAATTAATAAGCTTTGAGTCTTCCAGTATAGAAAG
>CBFGVN010000248.1:0-5220 GCA_965651845.1 uncultured Chryseobacterium sp.
TAATTCATTAAAATTTAAAACTTTACCATCTTTTACCGCAAGTATTTCTCCATCTATCACAAAATTGCCTTTCATGTGTTGTACGGTTTCTGCAATTTCAGGAAATTGTTCGGTAATCAATTCTTCACCTCTTGACCAGATAAACACTTCATCGTTTCTTTTAATGATTTGTCCGCGGATTCCATCCCATTTATACTCGATCAGCCATTCGTCAGCAGTTCCCAATTCTTCCAGTTCTTTTTCCAGAGGATAGGCTAAACAGAAAGGGTAGGGTTTTGAATTATCAGGATTAATTTTTTCCGCTGAAATCAACTCTTTGAATGAAATTTCATTAGGCAGCCATTTTCCCATTAAACTATGCATTAAGGTACTTGATTCCTGATCTGAGAATTTTGTTAAAGCATTAATCAACGTCTTATCTGAAACCCCGATTCTGAAACTTCCTCCTAATAATTTATTGAAAATCAATCGTTCTGTATAATCCAAACCGTTCCATGAACTCAGAACAAATTCTTTTTTTTCGAGGTCTGTTTTATTTTTTAAGTCAATAATATCATTCATCCATTGAGAAAGAGTGCGCTCAATTTTTTTCGTTGGAGGAGGCAGAATTAACGAAAGTGTTTCTCCCAGATCTCCCACCGAAGAATAGCTTTCCTGAAACAACCAGAAAGGTAATTTTGTAATTTCCAGAGCCCATTCCTTCATGTAATTTGTATTGACATTCCGTTTTGGTCTTTTCCCGGTGAACAGAGCAATAAACCACACTTTATCTTCATCCGGAGCGCGTTCCAGATAATCGATAATCGCATCAATTTTAGCATTCGTTTTATTCGTGCTTTCCAAAGCATTGATTAAATCTGCGAAGTTTTTCATGACTCAGGATTTTCAATGATTTCTTTTTCCGTTACTTCCTCGTCATCATCTCCGTATAAAGTTTCCACAACATCGGATTTTATTCCAATTTCATTTAAATATTTAGAAAAAACTTCGGTTTGTCCGTGTGTGACGTGAACAATTTCCGCTTCCGTCGCTTTAATAGCCTGTAATAATCCTTTCCAATCGGCATGATCACTCATAGGAAATCCTGCGTCTGCACTCCGCCA
Source organism: uncultured Chryseobacterium sp. (assembly GCA_965651845.1). Lineage (GTDB taxonomy): Bacteria > Bacteroidota > Bacteroidia > Flavobacteriales > Weeksellaceae > Chryseobacterium. The sequence continues at coordinate 1,104 of CBFGVN010000248.1, forward strand.
TCTTCGGGCACCGCGAACCTGCATCCAGCCGGAGCAGATTGCTGTCGCTGCGTTCGGTATTTTCTTAATGACATTACTATCCAACAAAGCAGGAGGAACGATGACAATCTCACTTTGAACATGCTTTACACTCTCCCTAAAATCCGGAATTTCATAGTCAGGAAGCTGAATTCCGGCGGTTTCAAAAGCTTCATTTAATTTTCCGATAGAGTAGTGAACGTGGATTTTTCCCAAACCTTCAACTGCTTTCATAATTCGTTGGGCTTTTCCTAAAGAATACCCGATGAATACTGAGGTTTTATCATTTTCTTTGTTTTTTAAAACCCAGCTTTGCAATTTTTTATTTAAATCTTCAATTTCCAGCCAATTGTATATCGGAAGTCCGAAAGTGCTTTCAGTAACAAATTCATTGCACCTTACCAATTCAAAAGGGGTACTTAAACCGTCATCCTGAACTTTATAATCTCCGGAAATCACACTTACATAACCTTTATATTCCAGACGGATCTGTGCAGAACCAATGATATGACCGGCAGGATGAAGGGAAAGCTTCACCCCATTTATATTGATCACTTCGCCATATTCTACACTCTGACATTCAATATCTTGTCCGATTCTCTGATTCAAAATTGGCTTGGTGAAGTGATGACAGAGATATTTTTTCATTCCCCAGCGAGCGTGATCGGCGTGGCCATGCGTAATGACCGCCAAATCAACCGGCCGCCAAGGATCGATGTAAAATTTTCCTTGTGGACAGTAAATACCTTTATTTGTAAATGTGATTAGTTTCAATGGTTTTTGTGAATTAGATTTAAAAAATACCATTCAAAAATCTAACCAATCCTTATAATATGTAAGAAAAATAAAATTTTAATTTAATTATTGAAATTGTTATCAATCAGGACATCCGTTTTACCGTTTTTGAAAAAATTTCGATTGATTTTTCCATTTCATCAAAATTAAAATTTCCGAAGCCTAAACGCATGGCTGTGAGGTCTTTATTTTGGTAGAGCAGAGTTTTAGGAATAAAAAGATTGTTTTGTTCGCAATTTCTGGAAAGTTGCATCAGATTGATCGGGAGTTTCCATTCTGCCCAAATGGCAAGTCCGCCTGAAGGTTTTTTAAAATGTAAATAATTTCCTAGATTTTCTTCAACTAAGCGAACAAAATAATCCAGTCTCTCCTGATACACTTTTACCGATTTTTTTAAATAACGGTTAATTTCTCCCTCTGCAATCATCTCTCCCAAAACATGTTCCATTAGAATATCTCCCTGCCGGTCAATGATACCGAGATATTTCCGCATTTCGGTCATCAGATTTTCCGGAGCTACGATAAATCCGGTACGAAAACCCGGAGCAAGGGACTTCCCGAAAGAGCCGATGTAAATTACCATTCCATTGGTATCGGCACTTGCCAAAGGAAGGATCGGACTTTTATCATAGTGAAAATCATAGTCGTAATCGTCTTCCAGAATAATAAATCCGAACTCATTGGCAAGATTTAAAAGCTCCAGTCTCCTTTGAGCACTTAATGTCACCGTTGTCGGATAATGGTGATGCGGTGTGAGATAGAGCATCCTGATTTTCTGTTTTTGACAAATTTTTCTTACTTCTTCTACGTCAATTCCTTCATCATCAATCGGAATGGTAACAATCTTCACCCCCGTCTTCTGAAAAATCATGTTGACGGAAAAATAGCTTAAAGCCCCAATTAAAACCGTATCATTTTCAGAAAGCAGAATTTCCGAAACGATATAGATACTCATTTCCGTACTTCTGGTAATAAGAATATTATGAGTAGAAATCGGCAATCCTCTGGATAAATTTAAATATTGAGAAAGATTCTTTTTAAAAAATTCACTTCCATCCTGATTGTAATGAGCAATTTTGTGAGCTCTCCTTTTCAATGTTGAACTGTAAATCCGTGAATGCTGATCTATTTGGGTAAGCCGGATATCCGGAACCCCGTCATTGAAAACAAACTCGCAGTCTGAACGCTCAAAAGGGTTATCTAAAATATTGGAAGTCTTAAATGTAAATCCGGTAGTTTTAGGATAGTTTTTAAGATTTATTTGATTAAAATCATTTAAATTGACAGGTTTTTCATCATTTTTCCCGATCACGAAAGTTCCTTTATTGGGTAAACTTTCTACCCATCCTTGCGCAAAAAGTTCCTCATAAACCGCAACAATCGTATTTCTGTGAACCTGTAAAAGCTGGCTCAAAGCTCTTGTTCCGGGAAGCTTTGTTCCGAAAGGTAGAAAGCCACGCTGGATTGCATTAATTAACTGATTAGTCACCTGCATATAAATGGCAACTTCCGAATTTCTGTTAATTTTAATAAAACTTTGATAAGGAATATCAACCGGACTATTCATAATATAAAAACTGGCACCATTGAACCATCCGGCAATATACTACTTTTGGATCAAAACAAAAAAGAATGGAATTCTACAATCTCTTAGAAAAAATTGTTCACCATAATGAAACTCATGCAAAATGGCTGAACACCCTTTCATTCATGGAAAACGCGGGAGCAAGGAAAATTTCCGCGTGTGAACATCCTTCAAAAGTCAATCTTATACAGCTGAAGCATGCAGCAGAAGAGCATCGCCATGCCTATTACCTGAAAAAACAAATAGGAAAAATCAGTTCCGAAAGCTGCAAAACCTATGAAAAAGACGAGCTTTTAGCGGCGGTTGCAACGAGGCAATATCTTCATTCTTTAGATATTAAAGCCTGTAAATATCTTCAAAAAACATTTGTATTAACCAAAGAAGAATTGAAATATGCAGCCTATCTTTTTGTGACTTATGCTATTGAAGTTCGTGCTGATGAACTTTATCCTGTTTACCAGGAAATTCTCTCCAAAACATCTTCAAAAGTTATGGTAAAATCAATTATTTTAGAAGAAGAAGGCCATTTGGAAGAAATGATCAACCAGCTTAATGAATTTTCTGATGACTGGAAAGCCCATGCAGAAACAGTTTTAGCTATTGAAAAAGACCTTCACGAGCAGTGGATCAATGCCATTTCGAAAGAAGTTTTAGAGGTTCATTATGCTTAATGATTTTCGTCATTTTCAGGAAGCTTTAGAAAAAAGAAAAGAAAGCGGAACCTTAAGAATTTTAAGGCAAAAAATGACAGGCATAGATTTTTATTCCAATGATTATTTGGGATTGGCAGGAAATAAGAGTTTTCAGGATGTCCTATTAAAAAACATTTCAGAAAATCCGAAATTATTATCCGGAAGTACCGGTTCCAGGCTGATTAGCGGAAACAGCACACTTGTTAGTGAAACCGAAAACTTTATTGCAAAAGAACATCAATATCAATCTGCATTGCTTTTTCCTTCGGGGTATAACGCCAACCTTGCTTTATTTTCAACACTTCCGAATCGTCATGATACAATTATCGTTGATGAACAAATTCATCGGTCGGTACATGACGCCTGTAAAATGTCATTAGCGAAAAAAATAAAATTTAAACATAATGATCCTGAACATTTAGAAGAGATTTTAAAAAAGCAGAACGGATTATGTTATGTGGGAATCGAAAGTCTTTATTCGATGGATGGAGATATGGCTCCTATTAAGGAAATTATTGAAATTACAGAAAAATATAAAGCAAAATTAATTGTAGACGAAGCGCATGCTTTTGGGGTTTTCGGATATGGTTTGGTTAATAAATTTCAGTTGCAGGAAAAAGTTCTGGCAACGGTCGTTACCTACGGAAAAGCTCTCGGAACTCACGGCGCCGGCATTCTCACCCATGACATTGTAAAATTTTATCTGGTCAATTTTGCATCACCTTTCATCTATTCTACTTCAGCGCATGATTTTCTATGGATGAGCATTCAAAAAGGATATGATTTTTTGAGTGCAAATAGTGAATTATCAATTAAACTTAATAAAAATATTAAAATTTTCCGTGATCAGAATTTAAAAAGCTCATCTGTAGAAAACAGCCCGATTCAGGCAATTATTATTCCTGATAATCATCAATTGAAGGTATTAAATGAAACATTATTGGATAATGGATTTTTGACGTATGCAGTTTTCAGTCCGACGGTGAAAGAGGGAACGGAAAGATTGAGAATCTGTCTGCATAGCTTT
>CBFGVN010000249.1:0-5210 GCA_965651845.1 uncultured Chryseobacterium sp.
GAGAACTGATTCACTTTTCCATCGCTTACAAGCTCTAAACCCCTTCCGAAGTTTTGATTAATTCTTCCGTCTTTCCAGTTCATAGTACCGTTGGCTGCCACTGAAGTAACCGGAACAAAAACTCCTCTTCCGCCCTCATTATCCAATGTGAAATAAGGATTTGCCACCATGTTTCTGTCGTAATAGAAGTAATTATTTCTACCTAAAGCCATATATCCTGCAATCCCAGCTCTGAATTTTTCGTTGAAGAAATGCGTATAAGAAATATTTGCTTTATAAACGATCGGGATTTTTGCATCTTTTCCCGTATAATTGATGGTTGGAAGCTGATATTGTGGCAGCGTAGGAACAGTTCCGTAATCATTTCTATAGCTGATAAAATCCGGCGTAAGACCAATTTGTGAAGGATTCACATCTACGGTAGCCAAATGTCTTCCGTCAAACACCAAATTATTGATAATCATATAATTGTTGATATCTGAAGAGAAAATACCTGCCCCGAATTTCAGGAAGTCTTTATTTCCTTCATTAATATTCCAATCGAATTGGAATCTTGGCTGAATGATGAACGATTTAATTTGATTATCCGTACGGATTCCCATTTGATCAAATAATTTCTGGTTGAATTCAGCTTTCGGATAACCTCCGTAGTCTAGCCTTAAACCAGCCATTAAATCCAGACCCTTTGCAATTTTTGTCTGAATCTGCCCGTAAACACCGATATTCCAGATGCTTGATTTCACCGAAGGATCATCCATCAAAGGTACTTCCCTGTAAAATCTGTACGCCGTCATATTATTAAAATTGTACAAATTATCAGGGTTTGTCGCAGCTTCCCTGAAGTGGAACCTTCCGTTGACCTCACTTCCGTATACAGATCTTGCTCTTGTATACATCAGATCTGCTCCAAAGGTATACTTAATTTTATCCGTGTTATAGTATAAGTTATCTACGATCTGGAAAACATTATTTCTAAAACTTTCCTGAGCAAAACGGTGACCTCCGATCTGGATGTTGGTAGCTTTATCTTTCCCGTCGATATTTGTTAAAACATTTTCAACAATAGCTCTTGGAACAGCATGTCCCAATTCGTCATTCTGATAGCTGTCCTGGAAAGTGTATAAATACTGTGCCTTCAGCTCATTGGTCATATTAGGCTTTAAGTTGGATCTTAATGTTAATAGTAAACTGTTGTCCAGGTTTTTATCATTTCCGTAAGATTCGTAAAAATTAATGGCCGTATTATCTGCTAATCCGTTTTTATTAAAATCGTTTGTAAAATTATCTCTTAAAGTCAATAAATTTTTATCATTAATCTGCCAGTCTAAACGTAAAAATGCAGCATCGGAATTCCTTACTTTGTCGAAGCTTCCGAACTGCGGTGTATTTCCGACTCCGTATTTAGCTCTTGCAATGTCTAAGAATTTGTTAAGCGTTGCCGTAGATGTATTCAGTCTCAGCTCATCATCATGCGATTTAATATCAGCAATCTGCAATGGTCTTGAATCCAACTGATGATCCCATGCTACGAAGAAGTGTAATTTATTTTTAATAATAGGACCTCCCAATGAAAAACCGAACTGTGAAGTAGAAAAGTCATTTTCTCTTTTATTCCCTCTGATATCATACGGACTTGAAAGCCAATCTGTTCTCAGATATTCCCAGGCACTTCCGGAGAATTTGTTCGTTCCCGATTTTGTAACGGCACTTACCGTTCCGCCGCCGCTTCTTCCTAATGTAACATCATACTGGTTGGTTGTAATTTTAAACTCACGAACCGCTTCGATCGAGATAGAAAACGGAGCACCGCTTCGGCTTGTTGTAGAACCTGCAGAAGTAGGATTTTTTGCTGTCATCCCATCGATGGTAAAGTTGGTGGAAGAACCAAGCTGTCCTGATAAATTTCCCCCTTTTCCACTTAGAGGAGAAAGTTCTGTAAGGCTGGTAAAATTTCTTCCATTTACAGGTAAAATCCCGATGTTTTTCGCTGTAATAGCTGTTGCAGCACCCAGATTTCCGATTTTATTTTTCAGATTTCCGGTAATAACTACTTCTTCGATATTTTTTTCACCACCACTCATGTCGACATTTACCGTTACCTGGTCTCCGAAGTTAACGTTGTAGCCTTCCTTTTTTTCTTCATTTACGATCACGGTGTAAGGTCCACCAAGAGGAATTTCCTTGAAAATATACTCTCCTTTCGAATTGGTTTCAGTTTCGGTTCTGAATCCCGTCGATTCGTTTACGATCGTTACCTTCACTTTTTCCTGAGCCGCATTGCCTGCGCCAGTTACCTTTCCCACAATAGAAGCCTGAGTAGTCTGTGCATAAGCCAGCGTTCCGAAGCTTAAAAACAATAATCCCAATACAATCTTTACTTTTCTCATTTTATCAAATTAGCTAGGTGCAAAGGTATCGTGACTTCCTGCCGGCTTTGTTTAAATGAATTTTAACATTTTTTAAATTATATTAAAACATTATGTTAAATTACTTTGAACATTAAATTTATCCCGTAGATAACCAGTTTATTGGAATATATTAAGTAATTTTAATTTTATCAGAATATTTAATTCCCTTATTTTTTAAATTGGAATTACTTTAATTATTTTTGCTAAAAAGATAGAAACTCAATGTCCGAAAACATTCAACAAAAAATAGAACAGCTCCGTAAAGAGCTTCATCAGCATAATGAAAACTACTACCTTCTGGATACTCCTACCATTTCAGATTTTGATTTCGATATGCTGCTCGAAGAACTTCGCGACCTGGAAGCAAAATATCCGGAATTTTATGATGAAAACTCTCCTACCGTGCGTGTCGGAGGTGCAATTACAAAGGTTTTCCCGACGGTTCAGCATAAATTCAGAATGTATTCTCTGGACAATTCTTATGATTTTGACGACCTGGAAGACTGGGAAAAAAGAATCATTAAAACCATTGATGAGCCCGTAGAATTTGTAGCCGAACTGAAATACGACGGCGCTTCAATCTCAATCCTTTATGAAAACGGAAAGCTCGCTCAGGCTGTGACACGTGGAGATGGCTTTCAGGGAGATGAAATTACGGGAAATGTACGAACCATTTCGGATATTCCGTTAAAATTGAAAGGTGATTTTCCTGAGCATTTCTTTATGCGCGGCGAGATTTACTTAACCCGAAAAAATTTCGACAAGATCAATAAACTGCGTGAAGAAGAAGGCCTCGACCCTTTCATGAACCCACGAAATACAGCCAGCGGAAGCCTGAAAATGCAGGACAGCGGTGAGGTGAGAAAACGTGGGCTTTCATCTGTTCTGTATCAGTTTATTTCTGAAGAAACTCCTGCCACAACCCATTGGGAGCTGCTTGAAAATGCAAAATCATGGGGTTTCAAAACTTCTCAGCAGGCAAAATTGTGTACAACTCTGAATGAAGTAAAAGAATTCATCAGCTTCTGGGATATTGAAAGACATAATCTTCCTTTTGAAATTGACGGCATCGTATTAAAAGTCAATTCATTACAACAACAAAGACAGCTTGGCTATACGGCAAAATCTCCGCGCTGGGCGATGGCTTATAAATTCAAGGCAGAGAAAGTAGAAACAGAATTACAAAGTGTTTCTTACCAAGTCGGGAGAACCGGAGCTATCACTCCCGTTGCCAATCTGAAACCTGTTTTATTGGCCGGAACCATTGTAAAAAGAGCGTCTTTGCATAATGAAGATATTATCAAAAAACTGGATCTGCACGAGCATGATTTCGTATATGTAGAAAAAGGCGGTGAAATTATTCCGAAAATTGTCGGGGTAAATACAGAAAAAAGAACTGCCGAAAGCAAAGAGATCGAATACATCAAACACTGCCCTGAATGCGGAACTGAACTGGTAAAGATTGAAGATCAGGCGATTCATTTTTGTCCGAATGAGCTGCATTGCCCGCCACAGGTTGTAGGAAGAATGATTCATTATGTTTCCAGAAAAGCTTTAAATATTGAAAATTTAGGAAGCGAAACCATCGAACAGCTTTACAGGGAAAAACTGATTGAAAACCCTGCCGATTTTTATACCTTAACTAAAGAACAACTTCTTCCGCTGGAAAGGATGGCGGAAAAATCTGCACAGAATATCATTTCAGGGATTGAAAAATCGAAAGAAATTCCGTTTGAAAAGGTTTTGTACGGAATTGGAATAAAGCATGTAGGAGAAACTGTTGCTAAAAAATTAGTGAAAAATTTTCCAACGATTGAAGAGTTAAAAAATGCAACTGTAGAAGAGCTTTGCCAGGTGGAAGACATCGGAATGAAAATCGCGGTAAGCATCGTTGAATTCTTTAGTAATCCTGAAAATATTTTAATGCTTGAAAGATTAAAATCTTACGGTGTTCAGCTTGAAAAAGGAGAAAATACCAACGAAATTTTATCCAATGTTCTGGAAGGAAAAACATTCCTTTTTACAGGAAAACTATCTTTATTTACAAGGGAAGCAGCCGAAGAAATGGTAGAAAAACATGGCGGGAAGAATATTTCAGCCGTTTCCAAAAATCTGAATTACCTTGTGGTAGGTGAAAAAGCCGGAAGCAAACTGAAAAAGGCACAGGATATCGGCACCATCGGAATTCTTGACGAGCAGCAGTTTTTAGATTTAATCGAAAAACAATAAACTCCAAAAAATATTAACAAAATAAACCATTGAGATTCTGTCTTAATGGTTTATTTTTGCATTCAAATTAAAAAAATAAACTAAATAATAACCATGAGAAAAATTTACTTAATCATCTCCTTGATTATGTTTGCTGTGTCTCAGGCGCAGATTATAAATATTCCCGATGCAAATTTTAAGGCAAAATTGCTTGCCGCAGACGTTACAAACAGCATTGCCTCCACAGGTTCCGGTAATTTCAATATGAAAATTGATACTAATAATAATGGCGAAATTGAAGTATCGGAAGCATCACAAGTCGGAACTCTAAGATTGTACGGAGGAGGAATATCCGACATCACAGGAATTGCTGCTTTTGCAAACTTAGGAGCACTCGAAATATCAGGAAACAGTGTAACTTCAGTAAACTTAAGCTCCAACACAAATCTGGGGCAAATCAGTTTCGATGCTGCACCTTCCATAAGCTCCCTTAATATTACCAACTGCAATAACCTGAACAGGGTTTACCTTAGCAACACATCCATTACTTCATTGGACTTGCAGAACAGGCCTAATTTAAAATACCTATATGTA
>CBFGVN010000250.1:0-5207 GCA_965651845.1 uncultured Chryseobacterium sp.
AGGATTTAATAAATGTAAGAAATAATTTTACAATTTTCATAAAGTCAATACACATAAGCATTTGGCATGATTTTAGTAACGTGTAACGTAGATTTTTCGTAAAAAGTGGAATTATCATATTTTAACCAATTCCATCCAAAATCAAAAAATTTATACATATTTTCATAAAAAAATTGCACATTTAGAAAATAGTATTATATTTGCTATAATTACGAACTAACTTTAATATTAAAAATTATGAACAAGTCTGAATTAATCGACGCAATCGCAAAAGATGCAGGAATCACTAAAGTTGCAGCTAAAGCTGCTTTAGAATCTTTCATTGGTAACGTAACTTCTACATTAAAGAAAAAAGACGGAAAAGTTTCTTTAGTAGGTTTCGGAACTTTCTCAGTAGCTGAGAGAGCGGCTAGACAAGGTATCAACCCTGCAACTAAAAAACCAATCAAAATTGCTGCTAAAAAAGTTGCTAAATTCAAAGCTGGAGCTGATCTTTCAAACGCAGTTTCTGGAGCTAAGAAAAAATAATCATTCAGATTAAAAAAATTAAAGGCTGTTTCGGTGAAACAGCTTTTTTTTGTTATATGATTAGACGCTTCGAGAGTCAATATGACATCGCTAATACTAACTGTTTTTTAGCATATTTGCAGCGATATCATATTGACTCTCGAAGCATCTGTAATATTATAATTAAACTTTAAGGAGCCAATCGAGAAATCTTCCAATCCAAACCATCAATCAATTCATAAATAATCCGGTCATGCAGTCGATTCGGTCTTCCCTGCCAGAATTCTATTTCATAAGGTTTTGCGATATATCCTCCCCAATTTTCAGGTCTTGGAACTTCAGAGTTTTCGTATTTTTTTTCTAAATCTTTCAGTTTTTCCTCCAAAAATTCACGATTCGGAATGACCCGGCTCTGTGGAGAAACCGCCGCTCCAAGCTGGCTACCTTTCGGTCTTGAGTGAAAATATCCGTCGCTTAAATTTTCAGCAATACGTTCTATATCAGCTTTAATAATAATCTGTCTTTCCAGATTTGGCCAGAAAAAATGAAGACATGCTTTATGATTTTTTTCGATGGCTTTTCCTTTCCTGCTCTCATAATTGGTGTAAAAAATAAACCCTTCATAAGTGTAGGATTTAAGTAAAACCATTCTTGTACGCGGACAACCGTCACTTTCCATAGTAGAAACCGCCATGGCATTGGCTTCCGAGATGGACGGATTTTCGCTCGCTTCCAGAAACCAATTCCGGAATTGCTCGATCGGATTTTGTTTTATCTCACTTTCAATAAGTTGGGATTTCTCATACACTTTTCTTTTGTCGTGCAGGTTTTCCATAAATATTTTTTATTAAATTTGAGTATGAATTACTCATACAAAGGTAAAATATTAATTTCCACACCAGACATTTCCGGCGATATTTTTTCGAGATCGGTAGTGCTGATTATTGAGCACAACGAGCATGGTGCTTTCGGATTGATATTAAATAAAAAAAACAGCCAGATGAGTAGTAAATTCAAAGATTTTTTCGATTTTAAAATAGAAGTTTACGACGGTGGACCTGTGGAAAATGATAAAGTTTTCTTTATTGCAAAAGGCAAAAAAGTAACGGAAGTTTACACTGAAATTACCGATGAATTTTATCTCACGGAAGACATTGAAAATATCATCAGTGCAGTTTTGAATAAAGAAATCAGTATTGAAGATGTAAAAATTTTCTCAGGATATTCCGGCTGGTCGCCTTTGCAGCTTGATGGTGAGATCCAGAGAAAAATGTGGACTGTGGTGGATGTTTACAACCTAGATTATACCCTTCCCAACGATCAAACACTCTGGAAATCGATCATGCAGAATCTCGGTGGAGAATATCTGCTGTGGGCAAATTCGCCTGAAGATATTTCTTTAAACTAATAAAAACTATTCATTTTGAGGTGAATAAAAATTTAACAAAATTTAAGAATCCATTAACCAATTTTTAGTAAAGAATTCCCGTTATTTGTTAAACCAAAAATCACTGAAATGAAAGGAATTAAACTCATTGCTATATCAGTCTTTTCTACAGCATTTTTATCCTTTACTCCAGTAAATAAAAAACTGATTATCGTTGATGCCGGGCATGGCGGAAATGATTTGGGAGCCAATCGACACGGTATTTATGAAAAAAATATTGTCTTAAATATCGGAAAGGAGATCCAGAAATTCAATCAGATTCAGGATAAATATGAAGTGATACTCACCCGCGATACCGACACTTACAGCCAATTGGCGGAAAGAACCAATCTTATCAATAAGCTGAATCCTGAAATGGTAATTTCTCTTCATGTGAACAACAGCCCAAAACCTGAATCTGAGCAGCAGGGACAGGAAATTTACACTCAAAATACTGAAAGTTCAAAGAAACTGGCAGAAAAAATCTCAAAAAAGTTTGACGTACAAAAAATTGAAGAAAAAAATCTTCATATTTTAAGAGAATCTAAAGCACCTACTGTTCTTGTAGAGCTTGGATTCATCAATAATACCAAAGACAGAGAATATATGACCAGTGAAAACGGCCAAAAAGAAATCGCACAAAAATTCATAGAAGTTTTTAACGAATATTAAATTACATAAAAAACAATTTCTGATTTATTCAGAATAAAACCCGGTAAAGGACTTTTGGAACTTTGTTGTTTACCGGGTTTGTCAATTTTTTAAAAACTTTCTTTCCAGCTTTCTACCAATTCTAAAAATCGGGTATTGCCGAAAGTTTTATTTCTAATCTTTCCTACAGAAAATATGCCTTTCTCATCCGAAATCAGTAAAATTTCTTCAGCTTTTTGAGATTCAAATGCAATAATCTCGTGTTCCTGGATATCTGCAAGGTTATTTTTATGTAAAAAAGTAACAAAATTTTCCATTAAAGGAGAAATGTAAGCTCCTTCTGTCTGTTTCGGAACTTTGATCACATTACCTTCCAAAAACAATAGGTTTCCTGAAGTTGCCCTTGCAATTCTTTTATTGGGATTTAATAAAATAACGTCATCGAGGTCGTTTTCCTGCGCATAAATTCCCCCATAAATATTTTCCGGACTGTGGACTCTAATATTACTTAAAAGGTTATTATTAACGTTAATTTCCTTGATTAAATCCAATTCTAAAAGTCTTTCATTTACTTTTAGTACATCTTCCATTATTTCCACTTCATAAAAGTAAGAAACCGAAGATTTTGATAAGGGAATTCTGTCCGAATTCCTGAAAACCTGAAAATTGATAATGCCGTTTTTAATTCCTCTCCCGTCAATAACATCCTTCTGGAAAAGTGACTGGAAAAACTCAAGAGTGTACGTTAAAGGAATATTCAGCCTCATTTTTCTCATGGATGCCATCAGGAAAAAGTAGCATTCTTCGTCCATGATCAATCTTGCATCTCTCACAAAGAAAGAGACCTTCACTGCGTCGCCCAACAGAAATGCTCTGTTGCTCACTTGTAATTCGTCTGATGTAAAATATTGATTTTCCAATTTTTAATCTGATTTATTTATAAAAAAATAATGAACGATAAATCGTTCATCAGTTTTATCATTCGGTACAGCCTGGGATTAAGCGGCACCTAATTTTATTCTAAGGTTTTCGATAAGGTTTTCCCAATACATTGCATTTTCATTTTCGTCCCCTTCTTCACAAAAATCTGTAATATTTAAAGCTAGATCTTCAGTAATATCATCGATTGTAATGGTCATTTCAAAGAAATTTTTGGTTCCTTCATCCTCTTCCCATCTGAAACGTACGAAACCCTCAGGCTTATATCTAATTAAAGTTGCCTTCTCAGCAGGACCTCCACCCCAGCTAAAGAAGAAATCATCACCTTTCTCTGTCACATCATCCGCAAACCATTCAGACAACCCCTCCGCAGTTGCCAGATATTCATATAAAATCTCTGATAAACAATGCATTGGAAATTCGTAATGGACTTTATGTTTCGCCATATAATCTTTGTTTTTTATCGTCCCGCAATATATAAATTAATTTTTTTATTACACAAAAATGTGTTTACTTTTTTGTACAATCTTCATGATATTTATCACAGGATTCCTATATATGTTCAGCATAATTTTTAGAAGCGGAGTTTCAAGTTTTTTGGGGTGTATGTCAACTTTGCCAAAGTTTGAAACTTTGACAAAGTTCTTCTGTCTTGTTATTAAATTAACAATATTTTTAAATTAATTTTCGTTTAAAACATCAAGAATAATTTGGCATCCTTCACGGATTTCATCTTTTGAGATTGTCAGTGGCGGGGAGATTCTCAGATACTCATTTCTGTACAATTGCCAGAAGACGATAAGCCCTCTTTCCATGCATCTTTTAGCAACGTCTAAGGTATATTCCGGTGAACCAAGATTTACAGCCAGCATTAAACCTTTCCCGTTAATATTTTTAATTTTCGGATGAACCAGAAGCTCTCTGTATAATTTTTCTTTTTCGTCAACCTCATTCATTAAGCCGCTTTCGAGCACCTCTTTTAATGTTGCATAGCTTGAAGCCGCAATCAAAGGATTTCCTCCAAAAGTTGTAATGTGCCCTAACTTCGGAGAATGCGATAGCGCTTCCATGATTTTTCTTGAACTCATAAAAGCGCCCACAGGAACTCCGCCGCCCATTCCTTTACCCATCACTAAAATATCAGGAACAATCCCGTAATGCTCAAAAGAGAATAATTTTCCGGTTCTTCCGAATCCGGGTTGAATTTCGTCAAGAATTAATAATGCTCCGACTTCTTCACATCTCCTTTTTAGTTTAATTAAATAATCCTCATCCGGAACTAAAAACCCAGCCGCACCCTGAATGGTTTCAAGAATAACACAAGCCGTTTTCTCGGTGATTTTGTCGAAATCTTTTTCATTATTAAACTCAATAAATGAAACCATCGGCAACAACGGACGAAATTCCCTTTTGTGCGTTTCATTTCCTGAAACACTCAATGCTCCGTGTGTATTTCCGTGATAAGAGTTTTTGAAAGATACAATCTCTTCCCTTCCGGTATATCGTTTTGCGAGCTTCAAACTTCCATCAATGGCTTCTGCTCCACTGTTTACCAGATAAGTAATTTCTAAAGGATCGGGAGTAGATTCGGTTAATAATTTACATAAAGCCACCGGTTTTTCCTGTGCATATTCACCATAAACCATTACATGAAGATACTTTTCCGCCTGCTCTTTAATAGCAT
>CBFGVN010000251.1:0-5198 GCA_965651845.1 uncultured Chryseobacterium sp.
TTGGAATACAGAAAAGAAGTACCGTTCAAAAATGTTTATTTTACAGGGATTGTAAGGGATAAGCAGAGAAGAAAGATGTCAAAATCTTTAGGAAATTCACCTGATCCGTTGGAGTTGATGGACAAATATGGGGCAGACGGTGTTCGTGTAGGAATTTTATTAAGTTCTGCGGCAGGAAATGACCTCCTTTTTGATGAAGATCTAATGCTCCAGGGAAGAAATTTTATGTCAAAAATTTGGAGTGCTTTCCGATTGATTTATATGTGGAATCATGAGGAGAAACCTGCAAATGCTACAGAAAATCAAGCAATTGAATGGTTTGAAAATAAATTGAATAAAACGATTGTTGAAATTAATGATCAGTTTGAAAAATTCAGAATTTCTGATGCTTTACATTTAATTTATAAATTAATCTGGGATGATTTCTGTGGATGGTATTTAGAAGCAATTAAACCAAATTATGGGGAAGGGATTTCTAAAGAAGTTTATGATAAAACAGTTAAGCTTTTTGAAGAATTAATGAAACAGGTTCATCCATTTTTACCTTTTCAATCAGAAGAAATTTGGCAATTGATTTCTGAAAGAAAAGTTGATGAAGCTTTGGTTATTGCTCAACAGAGAAAAGCTGGAGAATTTAATGATGAAATTATCAAAAAATTTGAAACTGCATCAGAGGTTGTTTCGGGAATTAGAAATTATCGTCAAACTACTAAGGGAGTTTCGCCTAGAGACGCTGTAGAAATTTATACCAACGCTTCAGAATTTGCGAACGAATCGGTTATTAAAAAATTAGCCAACGTTTCAGCAATTCATTTTGGAACAAAAACAGATAAGCCGAGCTTTACATTCCTGGTTGGTGCAACTGAGATTTCTATTCCGTTAAGTGAAAACTTAGATTTAGGAGAAGAAAAAACGAAAACAGAAGAAGAATTAAAATATTTAAAAGGATTCTTAATTTCTGTGGATAAAAAGCTGTCCAACGAAAAGTTTGTAGCCAATGCAAAACCTGAAGTGGTAGAAGTTGAGCGCAAAAAACAAAAAGATGCTCTTGACAAGATTGCGATTTTGGAAGAGAAATTAAAAACTTTATAAATGAACAACCTTCAAGGTTTTTAAAATCTTGAAGGTTTCAAAATAAAATGACACACATAGAAAATATAAAAAAACTGTTCTCAAAAAACTTCGTAGAAAATCCTTTGTTGGAGAGCTTCGAGGTCGGGAAAATTTATCTTTCCAGTGGGAAGCTTGTTGCTTGTGATCCGTTGATTACGAATGATATGAAACCCTTCAGCACAGAATTTCCCAAAGGGGATTTTTCTGTTTTGCTGCATAAAGAAAGAGAAAGCAATTGTGTTGCATATGCAGAAATTATTTTCAGTAATGCTGAGGTTTCAGATTGGAAAATGGCTACAACAGAAGGACAGGACGTAAAAGATCTGGCGGAAGAAGAAGTTTTCGGATATCCCGTAGAAAGCGGAATGGGATGTTTTATGGATGTAGAAACCCAGAATAGCCTGAACGAATTGGAACAAAGATTGTATCATAGCAAAGGAGTAGACTTTATGGGAATTTATGAAGAATTTTTCCATGATTATTTTTTTGATGAAAAGGGTGCGATCGATCAATATGCATTTTTAAAACCTGCAGAAAAAAAGCCCGGAACTATTTTTGGTTTTGAAACAGGATATGGAGAAGGTTTTTATGCAAGCTATATTGCTTTTGATAAAAATAATGAGCCTGTGAAAATTATTACTGAATTTATCGAAATTAGTTAATTAAAGTTAATTATTTTTGTACCCTAGTTCCCTTATTATAAATTTGTCCAAACACACACAATAATATTAAACTAAAACACAATGAATTTCTCATCAGAACAGCCGAAAATCATCGTTGTAGGAAGCTCATCAATAGACCTGGTTCTTGAAACAGAAAAGGTACCGTATCCTAACGAAACCGTTATTGCCCGCAATTCCGAAAGTTATTTTGGAGGAAAGGGAGCCAATCAGGCAGTTGGAGCGGCCAGACTCGGAGCCAGTGTATATTTCATAGGCTGTGTAGGTATGGATCCTCTTGGCCAGCAGATCATGAGAAATATGGTTGGCGAAAATGTAAACGTAGGATTTGTCTTCGAAACAGATCAGGAAGCGACAGGTACAGCTTATGTAACGACTTCCGACGGCAATGCGGCTATTGTAGTCGTTCCCGCAGCCAATAATTACCTAAGTATCGAACACGTAGAAGCAGCCGACAAATACTTTCACACAGCAGATCTTATTCTTCTTCAGCTGGAAGTTTCCATGAAAGTGATCGAATACACCATCAAAAAAGCTAAAAAATATGGCAAAAAAGTTGGTTTATACGCTTCACCCGCACAACGTCTGTATGATGATATATTAGACAATATCGATTTTATGATTGTGAAAAGCAGCGAATTGCATATTGTTTTTGGGGAAGACCAAAGAGAAGAGATTCTTAGGAAATATTTCAACAAAGTTTTTGTGAGGGATGATATCAATTCTACCGTTTATTTTGACGGAACCGAAATGAAATATTGTAGAAACGATAAAGACAAAACCGTTTATAAAATGGGAATGGGAGATGCCTTCACATCAGGATTTGCAGTAGCTTTATGTCATGGAAATCCTATTGAAGAATGCGTAAAGTTCGGGAATGAAGTTTCTGCAAGGGTTTCGGGTAAAAAAGGATCTCAGACAGGCTTGCCGAGAATTTCAGATTTTTTCTCATAAGTTATTTGCTACATATCGAAAGTCTTGAACTTAACATAAAATATAAAGTAAAATTTCCACTTTTATAGTGGATTTTTTCTTTTTATACTATGGAAACCTTAAGGCTTATTACCCAAGATTCCGTTTCTGTCGTTGGTCATCTCTTTTTGCCTGAAAAAAGCAATCAGAAGCTTCTGCTTATCAATTCGGCGACAGGTGTGAAACAGCAGGTATATTTCTCTTTTGCTCAGTATTTTGCTGAACAGGGATTTACTGTGATTACTTATGATTACCGTGGAATAGGGCTTTCAAAACCCGAAAAAATGAGTGGATTTCAGGCTTCCATGAGGATTTGGGGGTCGGAAGATTATAAAGCTGTTACAGATTATATTAAAACCAATTTTAACGATTATCAGAAATACTGCCTCGGTCATTCCGTTGGTGCCCTGATTTTAGGAATGAATGAAGATTCTGTAATGTTTGACGAGTTTATTTTCGTGGGAACACAGAATGCTTTTGTTGGTAATTTGAAATTCCGTACGCAAATTGAAGCCTATCTCGGTTTTGGAATTGCCCAGCCTTTAACGACAGGATTGTTAGGCTATTTTCCGGCACATTGGTTTGGTCTTGGAGAAAGTCTTCCAAAAAATTGCGCATATGACTGGAGAACCTTAATTTTAAACAAGAAATCAACCAACGGTTTGTTGGAAAAAATTGATGATTATTCAAAAGAATTATCGCAAAAAGTATTCGTTATCCGGGCTGAAGATGATATTTGGTTAACTGAAAAAGGGGTGAAAAGTCTGTTGAACGATACCTATCCGAACCTTAAACCCACTTACAGGCTAATTGAAACGTCCGAGTCGGAAAAAGGTGAAATCGGGCACGTTAATTTTTTTAGAAGTTATAATAAAAAACTCTGGAATATTATTTTAAATGAATTGATATAAATGAAGAATCTGATCGACAACACAGTAGAATTTGTAAAAGAAAAATTGGAAGGTGCAGAAGCGGGGCATGATTGGTTTCATATCGAAAGGGTGTGGAAACTTTCAAAGAAGATCGCAGAAACGGAAGATTGCAGTCAGGAAGTGGTAGAATTGGCGGCGTTGCTGCATGATATTGCCGATCCTAAATTTCATAACGGAGATGAAACAATCGCACTGAAGGTTTCCCGTGAGTTTCTGGAAAGTCAAAACGCTTCGGAAGAGGTGATCGAACAGGTTTTATTTATCATTAAAAATATTTCGTTTAAAAACAGGGAAGAGGCACCGAAAAATCTTCCTATTGAGTTAAAAATCGTTCAGGATGCAGACAGAATTGATGCGATCGGAGCCATAGGTATTGGGCGAACTTTCAATTTCGGGGGCTTTAAGAATAATCTGATGTACGACCCGAATATCGAGCCAAAACTCAATATGTCTAAAGAAGAATACAAAAAATCCAACGGAACGACGATCAATCATTTCTACGAAAAACTATTGTTGCTGAAAGATCTTATGAATACTGAAAAAGGAAAGGAAATTGCGGGAGAAAGACATGATTTTATGCTGAATTTTCTGGACCAGTTTTATAAGGAATGGAATGTTGACTAGCATTTTACTCAAAGCTTTTTAAAAACAGTATCTTTGCATCATGGTATTTGTGATTCTGCTTATTTTCTGGGCTTTGTTTTTTTCTCTTATTTTGTCTAAAATAAAGAAGGGAAAAGGCGCTGAGTGGGCAAAATTATTTAGGATCATTACCCTTGTTTTCTCCATTTCATTTTTTACGTATTGGTTTATCAAGAAAAGTGCAGTGGGAATTGTAAAGGATTCTTTGGCATTGCAGGTGATCAATAAACTCCCGCAGCCATTGGATTTTTATGTGGTGAATCTGAACGATCCCGATGCCAACAAAGCCATTGAGACCAAACACATAGGAAAAATCCGTCCCGAATATTACAGAATCGAATACCTGAAAATGGAAAAATCCAATGAATACTGGATTGTAGGATATTTGGGTAAGAAAAACCTGGTGTATTTTTCGCAGCATTCTGTTCCTAATAAAAATATCGACCAGATTATTGAAGTTCAAAATTATATTAACCAGAGCGTAAAGCTTTCTGAGATTGCTAAAAAGCAGGTAGAAGCGTACAATTATGAAAATATAAAACAGGGGATTTGGGTCACTCTGGATTTCCTTCTATTGTTTCTTAATTTGGTTTTATTGATCAGGAGAAAATAAATAAATCCCGCTTATATGCTAAGTCGAGATTTATTTAGTATAAATTTTTCAGTTTTTTATTAAGTCGGTAAATAATTTTTAAGGATAATCTAAAATCAGCATAATTCTTTCTTTAAATTCTTCCGGACAGTTTTTGACAAGTTTATCTTTATTCTGTTTACTGATCTGGTTAGGTTCCAGCCATTCTGTGACGTCGGAACTCAGGCTATTGTTATCATAAACTCTTTTTATTTTGTTATCCTCATA
>CBFGVN010000252.1:0-5192 GCA_965651845.1 uncultured Chryseobacterium sp.
CATTTATATTACATTACTTTTTATTTCTAATATATTTTTTTCTCAGATAAAAGGGAAAATAGTTGGTGTGAAAGACGGAGACACTGTCGTCATTTTATTAGCCGATAAGACTCAGGAAACATTAAGATTGGCAGATGTCGATTGCCCGGAAAACGGACAACCTTTCGGAAAAAATGCCAAACAGTTTACCAGCTCACAGATTTTTGGGAAAAAAGTGATCTTCTACAGAATCGGAAAAGACAGATACAGAAGAACGATCGCCAAAATCTTTTATGATAATGACAAATATCTCTCTGCCGAAATTTTAAAGGCAGGTTTCGGATGGTGGTATTACAAAGCATCAAGAAATACAGAACTGCAAAAGTTACAGGATCAGGCAAAGGAAGAAAATCTTGGATTGTGGGCGGATAAAAATGCAGTATCACCGTGGGATTTCAGGAAAAGTAAAAAGAAAAAGAAAGTATTATAAATGATTAAACTAAAATTTAGATGAAAATAAAAGAGGGTTCTGTGATTGGCAGGCTCTCTTTTTAAGGTTCTAGGTGAAATGTCATAGCAATTGTTTGTAGTATTTTTACTACAGGCTGTAGTATTTTTAGTACAATCGTCGTTCTTGTAAACGCTTCATAATCACATATCTTTGAATAGAGACCATTTTGCATCTTATTGTAAAATGTTTAAAATTTAATAACTGAGAAAAAAGATACGACTGTGAAACGATTTTATTTATTAACGGCATTTTTAATGCTTAATTTTGCCTATGCGCAACTCGATAATCTGCATTATCTTCAGCCCATTATCTTTGGAGCTTATACAGACAATACCATAACGGCAGAGCACATCTATTTGTCTACACCATCTACCAGCAATATTAGTGTAACAGTAAGAAGAGCAGACGGAACAACGATCCCGAGACTTTATGTTTATAACATCAATGCGGAAACGGGTTCATATGTAGCTTCTGGTTCGGTCACTTTTAGCAATACAACTCCTATACGGATAAATATTGTGAATACCTCCAATGTAGTCCTGGATCCGGGTACATCGCCCATGACACGTCCTACCACTACGGCAGGAACGATAATTCAAGGGAGTGCAGGCGGATTAATTTTTCAGTCTACTGATGATTTCTACGTCAACTACAGAGCAAGGGCAGGAGCCCAAGCCGGATCTGTGATGACTAAGGGAAGAGTAGCATTAGGAAAAAACTTTTTTTGGGGCGGAACTCCCAACGAATATACTACCCAGGTTCCTGAAGTGGGAAATATGGTTTCTATCATGGCCACTGAAAATAATACGATTGTTACTATTAATAATATCGATTCGGGGACACAGTTTATAAATGGAACAAGTGCAACACCATTAACGGGGACTACCTTTACAAGAACCTTACAAAAGGGACAATCTTTTATTCTTTATGCTAAAGTAAAGCTCAATGCATTAAGCCTGCAAGACAGAGGATGGCTCGGTGCAAAAATAACGGCTGATAAAAATATTGCGGTAACTGTAGGTGGGCTTATGCAGCAGGGAGGGGCAACAAGTGGAACCGTATCAGATAGCCGTGATTTTGCGGTGGATCAGCTGGTTCCCGTGGAACAGTTAGGAAACGAATACGTAGTCATGCAGGGAAACGGGGGAGCTCAGGAAAGAGTGATTGTAGTTGCTACACAAGCCAATACAACGATAAGTATGAACGGAAGTGTGACTCCTAACTATACCCTGACAAATATAGGAGATTACCAAATTGTTCCGGCATCGTTCTTTACCAATAAAAATATGTACATAAAAACGAATAAGGCGGTGTATGTTTTTCATAAAATTTATGGAAGTTCGGCACTTAATACCAATAGTTTTATGTTTATACCCCCTTTATCATGTTTCGGGCAAACCTCTGTAAATATGATTCCGGATGCAAAACGAATCGGATCAAACGAATATGACAACACACAGCTTGCCGTACTGGCTGCAGCAGGCTCTCCTCCTACAGTAACGGTGGGTGGAACTACCGCGAATCCTATTGCAGGAACAGCAAACATTGCCGTACCAGGAAATCTGAACTGGACGAGCTACCGATACAATATTGCAGCAGCAACAGGAGGAACAGCGATTATTAAAAATGTAAGGATAAGCTCCACAGGTGCGATACAGGCTGAGCTTGTAGGAGCGGATGTTGATGCCGGATTTGGTGGTTATTATTCAGGTTTCGGAGCTGCGCCGAATGTGGAAATTAATATCGCCGGAAGTCCCAATCCTGCAAGACCTTGTACGGGAGGTACCGGGAATTCTGTTTTAACGGTGAGCTCGGGATTAGGAACTTATCAATGGTATAAAGATGGAGTAGCTATTTCGGGAGCAACAACCAATACTTATTCCATTCCGGTTGCGGATACTGCTGCTGCCGAATATAATGTGATTGTAACGGTTCCGGGAGGATGTCTTGTGTATTCTAATGTGGTAACATCATACGCTTGTCCGTGCTATAAGCCAGGTGTAATGGGAACTCCGGAAATTACAAAAATCGGGATCTCCACCAGAACATCAGCCAGTACACCAAACTTCCCTGCAGACAGAAACAACGGATTTATCGCCCTTGAATCTAATGATAAAGGAATGGTGATCACCAGAGTGGCAGAGCCCGAGGTATCCATTATCAATCCTGTAGACGGAATGATAGTGTATGATACTGATGATAATTGTTTAAAAATATATAACGGAACTCAATGGAGCTGTATAAACCAAACATGTAATTAATTATGAAAACAACCTATTTTACCATATTCTTTTTTGTTTTTAATGGTCTTTTGCAAGCTCAGATAGGTGTGGAGAAAGAGTCTGTAGACGGAAGCGCATTAATGGATTTTCCTACAGGTACTGCAAAAGGAATTATTCTTCCGCAGGTAGAAAATAATACTTTAATGACAGACGTTTCGGCAGGAACATTAGTTTTTGACGGAGCTACAGCGAAAACAAAATATTATGACGGAACAAACTGGATAGAACTTTCCGGAGAGAGCGGATTGTCTGAGTCCTTACTTGCGGGTACAGAAAAAAACGTAACAAAAGGAGTCATTATAGGAGCTGCTGATTCGGCAGCGAAAGGAGTTCTTATTTTTGAATCTGAAGATAAAGCGCTTATCCTTCCTAAAGTTATTGATCCTGTAAACAGTGTAAAATCTCCCACTGCAGGAATGATGTGCTATGATCCTGTGGCAAAGCTGGTCTGCTTCTATAACGGGGTGAGCTGGTCTTTCTGGGGGAATATCAATTAACAATCCAGAAAGCCTATTATTTAGAATTAATTTGTGCGATTGATCATAGAGTTTATTTATCAAATGCTTAGTTTTATTTGGCATCACAGGTTTCCCTACTGTGATGCTTTTTTATTTTAAAGGTAATGATTGTTTGGCAGTAAAAAAAAGCGATCTGTCAGATCGGAATCCAACAGATCAGGGATGAAAAAAAGACAATTATCTTATAAGTGTCCACTGAGGTTGTTATTAAATAATAACATAAATTATTTCTGGAACAAAATTATTCAATTCCTTTAAAATTTCAGCATGAAGCGTGTAGTAATAGAACTACTTGTTTGTAGAATTTTGTTGACAAAATTCTACAAACAATTCCAATCATCTATCGACAAATGCTGCTGTTATATCGTTAATCCATGAGTGTTTTTTATCTGTGCCATTACAAATGTACTGTGGGTGCTCCCAATCGATGGAACGGCGCCAAGAATATTAAAAACAAAATTTTGATACTGCTTCATGTCCCGCACATGAACCTTCAGCAGGAAATCAAAATCCCCGGAGATGCTGTAGCATTCTGCCACTTCTTCAATTTCCATAATTTCGCGCTCAAATTCTATAGCCAGGTAACTGTCGTTACTTTTTAGCTTTAATTGACAATAAACGGTAAATCCAAGATTAAGCTTTTCTGCATCAAGAACGGCAGCATATCTTTTGATATAGCCTTCCTGTTCAAGTCGTTTTACTCTTTCAAAAACCGGCGATGGAGAGAGGTTTACCTCTTTGGCAAGTTCTTTAACGGTGAGTTTTGCATCACGTTGAAGCAATCTAAGTAATTGTAAATCTTTGTTATCAAGATGTTCCATAGAATATTATTCTTTAAGTGTGAGTATTTATCCAAAGATACAGAATTTTATTCTTTATGAAATTTACTTTGAAGCATAATTTGCTTAATTATTGCCAAATTGTTATTTGTTTATTCGTTATATCTATCTTTAGACAACAATAAGGCTTTTAAAAAATCAATATAAAATTAAAAGTAAGGGAATATTTTATAATGGGATCACTCTAATTAATGAGTGGTCTCTTTTTAAACTTAAAAATTTTATATGATTCAATAATTTATATTAAAATTTCTTCATTAAAAAATAAATTTAAAAGTTTTACTTATTAAATAATCTTAGGGAGACAGCTATACAAAATGTATGGCTGTTTTTGTTTTTTGGATAATGATGATAAATATTTTATGAGATATTGTATCTCTTTAAGTCGTTGTCTTCTTTGATCTTATCTTGCTCTTTTAGAATATTATTCTATCATATTTCAAATTTCATTGTTGTTTTAGATTTTTGTTCTTTAAAAACTATTATTCAAAGATTAATTAACTTATTTTTATACATTAGTTGTGGTTTTATTCTTTATTTATATTTTTAAATAAAATAAATAACTGAAATATTGTAAAAAATTGCAATTGAGTTTGAAATAAATACCTGTAAAAGGAGAAGTAAAATTAATCACTAGATTAATAATTTTGCTGAAGACAGCTGCATGATTGTGGTTGTCTTTTTTATGTCTGAATTAAGGTTATTTGTTTTAAAACCATACACTCAGAGGGATAAAAAATAAAAAACCACTGGAAATAGTGGTTTCGGTGGAGTTGGAGGGATTCGAACCCTCGTCCAAACAAGCAATACATAAGCTTTCTACATGCTTATTCTACTATTGATTTTCGACTGAAAGCAGAGAGCAGACACCCAACTTTCAGCTTAGCTTCTGAAGTTTTCGAGTTTTAGTCGAAGCGCCTAAAACCTTATTTCCGCATTCCTATATCCCAGGATCAAACGCCGCAGAACAGAGCATTTGTGGAATATCTTGCTTCCCTACTAAAGTCTTCGGGAAAACGCTTGATCTACTATACTTCGATATTAAGCTGCAAGAGCGAACTCT
>CBFGVN010000253.1:0-5189 GCA_965651845.1 uncultured Chryseobacterium sp.
GAATATAGAAGAAAATGATTTTGTCTTTGTCTTTGTAGGTCGCTTGTTGGGAGATAAGGGAATTAATGAGTTGGTAGAAGCATTTACGATGTTAAACAACAAAGAGTCAAAACGCAGATCCAAATTATTGCTAGTCGGTCCGCTGGAACACGAGCTGGATCCTGTACGTCCTGATATTTTAGAGGAAATTAAAAATAATCCGGATATCATATCTGTCGGTTTTCAGAGTGATGTTCGCCCGTATTTCGCAATCTCCCATGCATTGGCTTTTCCAAGTTATCGAGAAGGGTTCCCAAATGTAGTGATGCAGGCAGGAGCAATGGGATTGCCAAGTATAGTTTCAAATATCAACGGCTGCAACGAAATTATCATGGAGGATCAAAACGGGATAATTGTTCCTGTAAAAAACAGTGAAAAGCTTAGCCAGGCCATGGAAAGAATAAAATCGGACACAGCGTATTATCAAAAATTAAAAACGAATGCCCGCCCGATGATTGAATCGCGCTATGAGCAGTCTGAGGTCTGGAATGCAGTATTGGCAGAATACAAAAAACTGATTAAAGAAAGAGAATATCGTGTATGATTTTTTTTTAAGAGTTATAGACTTTCGACCTCAAAAAAGAAGACACAACAGAAGCCCAAATTACAGACTGGGCGCAGGGAAATGGAAGAAGCACCATTTTCCGGAGGATGAAATTTGAATTAGAGATATGATACAGATAATGTATCATTTGCAAAGATTGCAGAGTGATGTTCCTTACTTTATAGAAAGTAATAAAAAAGAGGCATGAACCACGCACAACAAGCTGTGGTAGAAGCTTTAAGGGAAAATTATTAATTTAAATTAAATGTAGTTAGAATATGTATTTATACGGAGCAAGTGGTCATGGTAAAGTAGTGGCAGAAGTCGCTGAAGAATGTGGTTATAATATTGAAGCATATATCGATGAAAATCCATCGAAAGATAAACTCCTGAGTTATCCTGTTCTTAACAAAATTCCGGAGCATGAGATAGAAATACTTATTTCTATAGGACACAACAGAGTGCGAAAAAGAATAGTCGCGCAAAATGAGCAGTTCAGTTATGCTACATTGATCCATCCCAAATCAATAATCTCTAAAAGAGTAAAAATCGGGGAAGGAACTGTTGTAATGCCCGGAGCTACCATAAATGCAATAGTAAAGGTAGGAAGACACTGTATTGTAAATACCAATGCGTCTATTGATCATGATTGCATCCTCGAAGATTTTGTACATATTTCTCCGAATGTAGGGCTGGGCGGAAACGTTTACGTAGGCGAAGGTACCCACGTCGGAATCGGAGTAAATGTAATACAGGGCATAACAATCGGAAAATGGTGTACCATTGGAGCCGGAGCGGTTATCATTAGCGATGTACCAGATGGTTGTACGGTAGTAGGCAACCCAGGGAGAATCATAAAAAGTAAAAGTTTGAAAATTTAAAAATTAAGTAAGTAAAATTTAAAATAGTAAAATCTAAAATTAGAGTAAGATTGTCTTCTCTTAGAAGTAATCTATATAAAGAAGGCCATTCTAATAATACACATCAACTTTGTCAAAGATTTGAGCTTTGACAAAGTTTTTTAATTTCAAAACACTCGCTACGATCAATATTTCAATCCTTTGAAAAATAATCGTTTTTCAATCTTTTTATTATAAACCTTAGCATCTACCTCGAAAAAATTATTTGACTAAATGAGATTAATAAAATTAATTTTTTAGCGATATTTCTCATCGAAGAGAATAATAGCAGGTGACTACAGGATAGCAGAATTTTTCTATAAGTATATTTTTATAAAAACAAAATATTGAAAGTTCTCCGGATGCTTTTGCTAATTTTTGTTTTGATACATTGAAAATATTTAAAAGTTATAATAATTTCTTTAAACAATTAATAACTTAAAAATGAAAAATTCTATAATAATTTTAGGTCTTTTAATCAGTACGACAGGTCTTGTTTTCGGGCAGGAAAAACAGGTCACCGGTATTATCCTGGGCCAGGATGAAAAGCCTCTGCAAAATGCCGTTGTGAAACTCAATAATTCTTCTCAGGAAGTGGCCACCGATACCGACGGAGCTTTTAGCATCCAGGTCTCAGAGGAGGTAAAGAAGCCTGTACTGGCTATTTCTCACGAGGGATATCTCAATAAAACGGTTGATATTTCCAATCAGGAAAATGTAAAAATTACTTTACAGCCAACACCTGACAATAAGGTAAATAACATCGAGGAAGTCGTTGTGATTGCTTATGGAACGCAAAAAAGAGGGGAAGTTACCGGTTCTGTCGGTAGGGTCGATGCTCAAAGTTTTAAAGATCGTCCTATCGCGAGGGTTGATCAGGCATTGACCGGTCAGATTGCCGGAGTGAAAACCCGTTCGACGACAGGAAAACCGGGCGAGCCATTGGAAATCCGAGTTCGTGGGACCGCTTCCATATCGGCAAGTAATTCCCCGGTTTACGTTGTAGACGGAATGGTTGTAGACGATATGGCCAATATTTCACCGGACGATATACAGTCGATTGAAGTTTTAAAAGATGCAGCATCTACCGCGATGTATGGTTCGAGAGGATCTAATGGAGTTGTGATCGTAACGACAAAAAAAGGAACATCAGGAAAACCTTCATTTAGTTTTTCTCAATATTACGGTGTTCAGACAATCGAAAAGAAGCTGGATATCATGACCAGCTCAGAGTGGATTGATTATGCTACTGAAGCTATTAATAAAAAATGGGTCGCTTTAGCTCCGGGGAATTCAGCATCAGATAGTTACGCTGTGAGGGCAAATTATTTTGGTTTGGCCAACACCACCGACTATAATCTGGCCAATATCAATTACATGATCGATCCTCGATGGGGCACCAATCAGGTGGCGAATATCGATTGGCAGGATGCATTTTATCGTCCTGCAGCTATTCAAAGTTATCAGTTGGCGGTTCGAGGCGGAAGTAAAAATGTGAAATACATGATTTCGGGAGCGTATTTTGATCAGGAAGGTCTGGCAATTAATACAGGTTTTAACCGATTTAATTTAAGCGCCGTTATCGACGTTAATATTTCAGATAAATGGAAAGCCGGAATTGCATTGCGACCAAGCTATTCTCAAAGTTACGGAGCCACCGTCGACGGAAAAGACAACCTTGCGCATAAAATGCTGTCGATGGTTCCGGTAGCTGAAGTGAGCGCAGGACTTTACACCAATTTCTGGAAAAATACAAGATACAGATGGGCAGGTTCTACCCAAAGTCCGATCGGAGTGATGGAGGAAACGACCAATAATACCAACGAATTCAGATTATTGTCGAGTTTGTATGTGTCTTATGATATTTTACCTGAATTAAATATAAAAATTTCAGGAGGGGCAACGAATAATTTTAACCTAAATAATGGTTATACCCCGACTTTTGATCTGATCACCAATATACCGGGACAGGTAAGTATTGCAAGCCGCAGAACGGTAAATTACAACAGATATTTGGGTGAAGCTTTATTAAGCTATAAAAAGTCCTTCGGAGAACACGATATCAATGCTATTGCGGGCTATAGTGCAGAAAATTACAGAACAACAACTCAATACAACCGAAATAAAGGGTTCCCGAATGATGATTTGGAAACGTTTAATTTCACACAGTCGGCGTCTGTGCTCAATTCTGAGTATACCGCTGCAGAATGGATGCTGATCTCTATGTTTGGACGTGTCAATTATGATTACAAAGAAAAATATATGTTATCGGCGAGTATTCGTAGGGACGGCTCTTCCAGATTCGGGTGGAACAATCTTTGGGGAACATTTGCGGCATTCGGAGCTGGTTGGAAAGTAGATAATGAAGAGTTTTTAAAAGACGTAAAATGGCTGAATAATCTTAAATTCAGATACAGCTGGGGAGAAAACGGGAACAATTCAATTGGAGATTACAGGGCATTCGGAACGCTTTCGGGAGGGAATTATTCATTTGGCGGAAGTTTGTCAAACGGGTTAATCCCCAACACCATTCCAAATCCAGATCTGACTTGGGAAAAAACTCAATCTTCTGATTTTGGTTTTGAATTGGGACTTTTTAACAGAATTGATTTTACAGCAGATTATTATATCAAAAAAACAAAAGATCTCCTTCTGGAACAGCCTATACCTGCTGTAACGGGATATACGACAATGTGGAAAAACGTCGGATCGGTTCAGAACAAAGGGTTGGAACTGGAATTAAGTACAAAAAACTTAACAGGAGCCTTCAGATGGAATACTTCAGCTAATATTGCCTTTAATAATAATAAAGTATTGCAGCTGGGTACTGATAATGCGCCTATTTATACAGGTTTCAGCAACAGTACAAATATCATAAAAGTAGGCGAGGAACTGAATTCATTTTACTTATATGAAGCCATTGGCGTACTTTCAACAGCGGATATCAACAATGCTGCTGTTGCTAAAACAAACGGCGCAATTGCAGGAGATGTTAAGTATAGAGATGTAAATGGAGACGGCGTTATCAACGAAGATGACCGTCACATTATCGGAGGGCCGACTCCTGATTATTATTGGGGTTTCACAAATACTTTTTCGTATAAAAATTTCGATCTTTCTATTTTCTTTCAAGGGCAGAAAGGCGGATACAGTTATGCATTATTAGGTCGTGCAATCGATCGCACAGGAATGGGAACTACAGTGAATGCCATGGGAAATTGGGTGAATCGCTGGCGTTCAGATGAAGATCCCGGAGATGGAAAAACACCTAGATTAGACGGTACTACAGGAAGTCTTCTGGATACAAGATGGCTGTATGATGCTACTTATATTCAGCTTAAAAATGTGACTTTAGGATATAATTTTGACCAGGATCTGGCCAGTAAATTAAAAATTTCAAATCTGAGAGTTTATGTCAGCTTAGAAAATGTCTGGCGAAAAGACCATTATTACGGCGGTTATAATCCGGAATCCGTACAATCCGACGGAACCGATTATGGAGCTTATCCTAATGCAAAGGTGTATATGATGGGTATCAACTTTAATTTCTAAAATTTTAAAAATGAAAACAACTTACAATAAAATAAGATCCTATTTTCCCGTAAATTTTAAAACCCTCGGAAAAGCATTAATTTTTGGAACAGTAACATGGCTGGCGATAAGCTGTGAAAAAGATCTAATGCTGGAGCCTGAAAATAATATTACCC
>CBFGVN010000254.1:0-5183 GCA_965651845.1 uncultured Chryseobacterium sp.
TGCCATTGCCACAATTGGATTTATTATCGGTCTTGGACTTCTCGGAAGCGCGATCAAAAACAGGAACAAATCTGAGAATACAATTTCTGTGACGGGTTTGGGAACCAAGCAATTTACTTCCGATTTAATTACCTGGTCAGGAAGTTTTTCCAAAAATAATGTTGATTTAAAAGCGGCTTACGATGAATTGGCATTAGATCGGAAAATTATTAATGATTATTTGCTATCAAAAGGAATTAAACAAAATGAAATCGTCTTTTCTTCAGTAGACATTCAAAAGCAGTTCCGAAGCTATAACGACTCGAACGGAAATTATGTTCAGGGAGAATTTTCAGGATACAATCTCACCCAAAAAGTGTCCATTGAAAGTAAAGAAGTTTCCAAAATTGAAAATCTTTCCAGAAATATTACGGAAATTATCAATCGCGGAATCGAATTTACATCCTCTTCCCCGAATTATTTTTACACCAAATTAGCAACCGTAAAACAGGAAATGATCGCAGCTGCTACAAAAGATGCCAAAGCACGCGCCGAGAAAATTGCGGAAAACTCAGGAAGCAGTCTTGGAAATTTGAAAAAAGCGACAATGGGTATCATTCAGATTACTGCTCCGAATTCCAATGAGGATTATTCTTACGGAGGAACTTTCAATACCTCTTCTAAAGAAAAAGAAGCAAGTATTACGATAAAATTGGAATATGAAGTGAATTAATTATTCAGAAACCTTCAAGGTTTTAAAACCCTGAAGGTTTGATATTTTTTAATGATAAACGATATCATAAATTTCATCTTTTACATCCTGTAGATTTTCGGGTGTATAATTGGCCAGCAACCATAAATCCAATGGCTGCTTGTCTTTTCCATAGCTGGGCTGCACATACATTTCATCAATTAAGCTGAAGCCATTTCGTTGGTAAAAAGCATACCTCCTTTTTGCATCTTCTCCCAAATGATCTGGCTCGATTTCTAAAATAATTCTGGGATAATTTTCGAATAGATAGCCGGTAATGTAAGAACCCAATTTTTGACTTCTATATTCGGCAAAAACCTCAAAATGCTCTACGAAAATATAATTGCTGAGCTCCCAAAGGATCAGGTAACCAATGTTTTTTGATTCGTGTAAAACAGAAATTATTTTAACTTTTGAATTTGAAAAAAGAGCAATAAATTCCTCCCAATCTCTGCGCTCATCTTTTGGAAAAGTAGACGAGTAGGAGCTGAAGATTTCTTTTATTCTGTAATCTTCCAATGAATCAATCTGTAAAAATTCCATAGCTATAAATCGAAAACGCTGGGTCTTCTGGTGATGAAAATATCTTTCACCCAAAGTGTAAATGCCAGTCCGAGATAGATTAAAAAGAAAAAACCTGCCGTAGCAAAAGTAGAATAGATGAAGAAAACCCTCAGTTTGGATACGGGGATTCCCAGCTTAGTACCCGTTCTTGTAAGAACACCAAACCATTCTCTTTCCATTTTATGTCGAATATTATCAAGCATTTGAAGATTCTTTTAAAATTTTAAATCCAATACTGCAATTTAAGCAATTTTTTTCTTCACATGAATTTTTAAAATGATAAATCAGACTTTGGCTTTCCAGAGCAGTTTTAAATTTCAAACCCAACTTTTTCCAATTATCTATTACTGAATTTTTTTCTGCAGACAGATTTTTATAAAAGTTTCAAATTTCATCGGCGATTTCTTCATTGTGATATTTATGATAAGTATATTTTAAAGGTAGAATAGTGTTTAAGATAATTAATTCAATAAAATCGTTGCTCAGGATTTTTGGCTGATGAATGGCCGAAATTTTCCCAAAATTAAAATGAAGATCCCAATATTCCGAAGCTTTTATATTTTTAAATATCTCAAATAATTCACCAGAATTTTTAGCATTGATGATTTTTGAAAACAAATTGTGATGCCGATTATACAAATTAGCCAGTTGGGACAAACGGATTGTCGGAAAATTCGGTGGTCTTAGTCTTAAAAATTTTGGATGAAATTTTAAATCAGAAATTAAAAATTTAGCTTTAATAAAATCAAACTCTCTTTTCCAGATTTTCATTTGCTCATCTTCTGGGTTTTCCAGCCATCCCGAGACACCAAATAACAAGGATTCGAGCTGAGTTTCATTTTGCCGGATTTTGTTGATGATCGTAAAATCGATACTTTCTGCAATTTGTTTAAAGATAAATGCATTTACCTTCAAGCCAAAAGAATAAGCCAGATTGTGAAATAAAACCGCTTCAAAGTTATTTTTAAACTGTTCTAAACTCTTTTCGATGTCTGAAGATTTTTCTTCCAGCTTTTTCAGCACGTTTTCTTCATGAAAATTAAACGGAATTTTATCAGAACTGATCATATTTTCGCAGGGAATAAATTGATTTCCGTTGAT
This sequence comes from uncultured Chryseobacterium sp., assembly GCA_965651845.1. Taxonomy (GTDB): domain Bacteria; phylum Bacteroidota; class Bacteroidia; order Flavobacteriales; family Weeksellaceae; genus Chryseobacterium. Next base: position 2,396 of record CBFGVN010000254.1, read on the forward strand.
CAGTTTTTCGTATTTCCAGAGAATATTTTCATCAATATAATTCTTCAGTTCCAGTGTCGGGATATTGTTGTGTTTGAATTCATGGATGTCGATATCATTCTGAAAAACAACATGAAGAATGATATTTTGGTAATTGGGATCCTGAGAATGATTATGAAAAATCCAGTCGGACGATTTTATATGAAGTTCTATGTTTCCAGCGAAAATAATATCGTTGATCTTAATTTTTGCCGTCAGGAAATCCGGACCGGAATCGGTATTCCATTTTCCGAAATCTAATATTTCAACGGAATTTCCTTCAATATCCTTGAAGTCAAAATGTTTGAAAACCTTAAAGTTCCAAAGATATTGAAGTAGCTTTTCCGTCATGAGTGTAACGCAAATATAGCAGAAGTGCTACACTTTTGTCAACTCCTTTTTAAAATTTTCGATCGTTGTTCTATACATTTCCTCGTATATAGGAAGAATGTTTTTTAAATCGAATTTTATTGCTTGTTCTTTCGCGTTTTTCTTCATTTTGGTTAAAAGTTCTTCATTGCTCAACAATTTGATACAATAATTGCTCATTGCTTCCACATTTCCGATTTCAGCCAAAAATCCGGTTTCTCCTTGAATATTTACCTCAGGAATTCCGCCCGCGTTCGAACTGATCACCGGAGTGTATGCAGCCATCGCTTCCAGTGCCGCCAAACCGAAACTTTCCTGCTCGGAAGGTAATAAAAATACATCCGAAAGCTGAAGGATTCTGTATAAGTCATTTACTTTTCCGAGCAAACGAATTTTAGAAATCAAATCAGGATTTTCTTCTAAAAACTGATTAACTTTCTCCATATCAGGACCTTCACCAATGATAATTAACTTTGATTTTACCTTTTTCTCCACATTTTTGAAAATCTGTAAGACTTCATCCACACGTTTTACAGGACGTAAGTTGGAAACGTGAATTAAGATCTTCTCATCGGGGTTGGCAAATTGTGTTCTTTGGCATTCATTACATTCATCAAATTCAGAATTGTCGATGAAATTGGTAATCACCTGAATTTCTTTTTTTATTTTAAAGAACTGTAATGTATCTCTTTTTAAGCTTTCAGAAACCGAAGTGATCGCGTCTGACTGGTTTATAGAGAATTCTACAGCATGTTTATAGCTTGGATGCTGGCCCACCAACGTAATATCTGTTCCGTGGAGCGTTGTTACCAAAGGAATGTCGTTGTTATCTTCCTTCAACATCTGTTTCGCCGTAAAAGCTGCGTAAGCATAAGGAATTGCATAATGAGCATGAAGCAAATCCAATTTATAAAGATTAACAACACGGTAGATCATCGAGCTCAGCGCAATATCATAAGGCTGATATTGGAACAGCGGATACGTCTGAACATTCACCCTGTGAAAGAAAATATTCGGATTGGTGATGTCTAATCTAGCCGGAAGAGCGGAACTGATAAAATGTACCTCGTACCCTTTATTGGCAAGAGACATTCCCAGTTCTGTTGCTACGATTCCGCTTCCTCCGTATGTTGGATAGCAAAGTATGCCTATTTTCATTAGTTTATTGTTGTTTTGATGTTGTAAATGTTGTTGAATTCACACCTGTAGAAGCAGTTTTTGGATTGAGATCCATTCCCATTCCTGCTTTCAATTTATCGTTGACCAAGACAGGAAGTCTGCCCCAGATTTTTGTTTTCCCATTTAATGCATTTGCTGTTGCCGTCATCGAATCGTCGTTGTTTTCATAGGAAACAAGTACCGTTGAAACTTTTGAAATATCAATATCTTTCAAAGCGTAAGCACTTCCGAAAACATTAAGGATAACATTTTGATTTTTTGTTAAATCTGCTAACACTTTTTTAGATTCCGGTGAAATTTTATAAGGCTTGTAAGCTGTTGAATTGTCTTTATGAAATCCGACAATCACTATAGAATTCGCTGGAATTGTGTTGATTTGATCGGCTTTTTTAATAATGATATTTGATCCTAATTGATTAACAAAAGTTTGATACGGTGCTTCTTCCAAAGGAATATAATATACTTGCTTTCCGGTCAATGGAAGTAATTTTTTCTCGTCTTTTAATAAAGTTAAAGCATTTGAATATAAATTTTGAACTAAAACTTTGTGAGAATCATTATTCAAATCTGAATTGATGTTTTCAGGATTTTTTGGTGTGTATTTGTCTAAGCCTAAGAAATATTTCGTTAAAAGAATTTTCTTCACACTTTCTTCTACTCTTGATTGAGAAATTTCCCCGTTATCAATTGCTTTTTGAATTAATTTTTTTCCTTCTGCAACCCCCTGAGAGAAAAGCATAATGTCATTTCCGGCCTTGAAAGCCATTGCATCAAGCTCACCAGGTTTGTATTTATTGGCTACAGCGCCCATGTTTAAAGCATCGGTAATGATTAAACCTTTATAGCCCAGTTTATTTTTTAATAAACCTGTAATAATGTTTTTCGAAACCGAAGCCGGAATTCCCTTCCCGGATTCCAAGGCAGGGACATATAAATGTGCAACCATCACTCCCCCGATTCCTTTATTCATCAGTGCTTTAAACGGTGCTAATTCTATATTATTTAATCTTTCCGAGTTATGAGAAACAACAGGCAGATCAAGGTGAGAATCGGTACTCGTATCGCCGTGTCCCGGAAAATGTTTGATAGCAGCAAGTATATTATTATCCTGAAGTCCATTTGAATAGGCCAGTGCGGAACTGATGACATTATTCACTTCAGAACCGAAGCTTCTGTTTCCGATGATTGGATTGTTTGGGTTGGTATTTACGTCAACAACCGG
>CBFGVN010000255.1:0-5177 GCA_965651845.1 uncultured Chryseobacterium sp.
TGCTTCAAATTTTGAAGAAGGATTGGTGATCACCTCGATTTTTTCAATCTGATCGGCAGGAATACTTTGCAAAGCATTGGCTCCGTCGTCGATACCAAGAAGGGCAGAAGGTTTACCGTTAATCAAAAACTTTACATTAGAACTTCCTCTCATAGAAACCGTTCCGTCTGTGTCTACGGAAACCGAAGGCACGTTGGAAAGTACATCCTGAAGATTTCCTCCTTTACTTACAATATCCTGAGATGGGTCATAGGTTCTTTTATCCAGCTCAACTTTATAAGGTTTTGTGGATTGTGCAGTGATGGTTACCCCTTGAATTTCAGTGGTTTTTGTATTCGTTGCACTTACTTCTGGGTCAATGGAAAATGCTCCGATGTTGCCTGCTGCTGTGATCTGTTTATTAAGAACACTTTTTTTGTAATCGATTGCCTCAATGCTGATGTCATAGTTTCCGGGAGCCAGATTAACGCTGTATTGTCCTTTCTCATCGGTAAGAGCAGCATCGCTGAACAGTTTGTTCGCTTTATTACTGAATGTAACAGAAGCATAAGGAACGGGCTGATTGTTCTTATTGACAACCGACCCCGAAATACCTACCTTCTCCTGTGCAAAAGCAAAAGCTGCCGCCGAAAGTACAAAAGTAAGCCCTAAGGTTTTTTTTGTAAAAATGTTAATGATTTCCGTCTGATTCATAAGGTATTGTTTGTGTAAAATCGTGAAAGATTTTCCTTAATATTACGAAATCGTTAATTCAATTAACTTCAAAATATTAAGATTGATTTATTATTTATAACTGTATATGTCGCTTTAAAAAGCTAAATGTTAATTATCAAATTGTTAAAATAAAGTTAAATTTATTTTTTATTTTATATTTTTAGAATTAAGCCAATCCTGATATGCTTTTGCATTGATGGCATGTTGTTCGGCGCTCGCCGTAAATTTGTGATATCCGAATCTCGCAGGATCGGCACACATGAAGATATAATCGTTCTTTTCAGCATTTAAAACCGAGTCTACAGAATTTTTATCTACAATACAAATCGGTCCCGGAGGAATCCCTGCATTGGCGTAAGTGTTGTAAGGGGATGGTGTAGACAAATGCTTATATAAAACTCTTTTGATAGATTCCTTAAAGTTGGTCTGTTTATTAATGGCATAGATTACAGTAGGATCAGATTGCAGCTTCATACCTTTTCTGTAACGGTTCAGGTACAGTCCTGCAATGGTTTTCATTTCATCTTTTTTACCTCCGGATTCCTTGTAAACAATAGAAGCCAGTGCATAAATCTGGTCTCTTGTCAATCCGGATTGCTGCTCTTTTGCCTTTCTTTCACTGTTCCAAAATTCATTGTACTGATCGTCGAATTTTTTGAAAAATTCTTTCGGAGTTACCGTCCAGAAGAAGTTATAAGTATCTATGAAAAAATATTTTTTAAGATCTTCCGCATTGCTGTAGCCTTTTTCTGTGGCAATGGTATTAAGATCGTTCACAAATTGTAAAGAATCCAGTTCTGTTTTTTTGGTTACCTTACCCACCATCTGATAAATGTCCCCAAAATCACCTATTCTAAAACTATTCTCGGTCTGGTTTCCGGCCTTGATCATATTTACAAGGTTGGAGTTGCCCATTCCTTTTTGGAAATGATAACGTCCCGCTTTGAAATATTTATCTAATCCTTTTTCTTTGGCTACGGATTCGAAAGATTCTTTATTATCGACATATTTTGCCACAGAATCCAGGATTTGCTTAAAGCCCGCATTGTGAGGAATTAAAACATACCCATCTTTTCCGATATTGTTTCCGTAATATTTTTTATAAAATCTCAAACCAAAAAATCCGCCTACTACCAAAACAAGGAGGATGATAATGAGAATAGCTTTTTTCATTTATTATTTGATTAAAAGTTTTTTTGTTTTTAAATAAGATCAATTTTTCCTTTAAAAACCTGTTTTGCGGGACCTTCCAGCCAGATGTTCTGGAAAGAATTTCCGTTTTTTTCAGCATGTACTTTAAGATTTCCTCCCAAAGTCTTAACTTTTACAGAGATTAGATTATTATTTTGCAAAAAAGTTAAAGCCGAAGCTGTAACTCCTGTTCCGCAACTGAAAGTTTCGTCCTCAACGCCTCGTTCATAGGTTCTTACAAAAATTTCATTGTCCGTAATTTTTTCCACAAAATTGACATTGATTCCTTTTTCTTTATAATTTTCCGAATTTCTAATGCCGTGTCCTTCTGCAAAAACATTGTAATTCACCAAATCTTCAACATACTTTACATAATGTGGCGAACCTGTATTCATCACAGTATCTTCTCCGTCGTTGGAAATGGTTTCTACATCGATCATTTTTAATTTTACAATACCATTATGGATTTCTGCCTCATGTTCTCCGTCGATGGCGATAAACTTGCATTTATCTTCAAAAATATCAAGGAAAAAAGCAAATGCGACAAGGCATCTTCCGCCGTTTCCACACATCGTACTTTCTCCGCCGTCTGAGTTATAATACACCATTTTAAAATCATAATTCGGCTCATTTTCCAGCAGAATAAGACCATCTGCACCGATTCCGAAACGTCTGTCACATAATTTTTCGATAATGTCTTTTTCTTTAGGAAACTGCAGATCGCGGTTATCGATCATTACAAAATCATTTCCGGTACCTTGATATTTATAAAATTCCATATTTCTGATCTAATTTTTTAAAATTTAATTTTTAACTGCAAAAGGAATAATGTTATTTTAATTATTAAAAACAAAATTCAAAGAATGAAATCAAAAATTTTTAAAATTAATGTGTTCATCTTTTGTTTCTTTTGGGCTAAAATAAAAGTTTAATGTTGTCTAAAATTGAACATGCAAAATTACTATAATTAAAACAAAAAAACGAACAGTGTTAGCTGTTCGTTCCCTTATTTATAATCGTTTTATCTAAATCCGCCTCCGCTTCTGTTTTGATTGTTATTTTGCTGAGAAGAGGAATTCTGTTGAGGACTCGGTTCGGAGCTGTTTCTGAAGCCACCGCTGTTCGAGTTTCTGTTACCGTTCGAAGAGTTATTTCTAAATCCGCTGTTGGAATTATTATTACTGTTACTATTCGAAGAATTATTTCTGAATCCGCCACCGTTATTCTGTGGTCGCTGAGTATTCTGCTGCTGGTTTCTGAAACCATTGTTCTGTCTCTGGTTACCTTGATTATATTGAGGTCTGAAACCTCCGTTTGAAGTACCATCATTTACTCCACCTCTGAAGCCGTTGTTTGGTCTTTGGGAAGTAATAGCTCCTGATCTTCTTTCAATGTAAACTTTTCTTCTTGAGTTGTTGTAATTGTAGTAATAATAAGGCATACCATTATCATAATAATAATTAATATCATTTCTGTAATAATATCCGTCATTTCCCCAATATCCACCACCTCCGTAGTATCCTTGAGGAGCATAATAATATCCGTTATCATAGTACGGGTCTCCGTATCCGCTTGTGTATGGATCAGAATATACTGTACAAGCTGTTAAACTAGCTATAGTAATAATGCTAAATGCTATTTTAAATAAATTTTTCATGACTTTTTTATAAACTTTTTTTCTTAAAACTTTTTTTCCAACTGACGTATCCTAAGATCGCCATTATAGTAAATACCAAATATTGCACCGAAGTGATTCCAAGTCCCTTATAAATCATCATAGGCATACAAATAAAATCTCCGATGATCCAGAAAATCCAGTTCTCAATGCGCCTTTTGGCCATAAACCACATCCCGACTAAAAATATTGATGTGGTGATCACATCCAGCCAATTTCCCCAATCCAGATGATACAATCCTAAGTTGGTTCCTTCCATCGAAAACTGATTATCAATATAAGGTTTGTAATAATAGATTACAGTTACTAAGATTAAACTTAATGCAAAAAGTAAAATCCCGTACAACCATTCTCTCTTTGAGGCCCATGTCACATCCACGTGGATGTGGTCTTCAGAATTTTTAGTCCATAAGATCCAGCCATACACGCTCATCACCGTATAATAAACGTTTATCATACAATCTCCCAGCAATCCGAAATTAAAAAGAATGTATACATAAATTAAAGTAGAAACAATTCCGGTAGGGTAGAGCCATATATTTTTTTTGATGGAAAAATAAACACTCAGAATTCCGAAGACCGCAGCAAACGATTCTAAGAAAATTTGGAACGTTGTATAGCTTTCGTAGGGCTTTACGAAAAGATCGTATAAATTCATATGCTCAAAAATAAACAAAAATTCACACACAGGAAAATACTTTAAATAATGGGAAATCAGTATTTTAAGTTTTAAAATTTAAAATAAATGGTTAAAGTTTGTCAATAAACGTTAAGGTTTCTAAAATTTTTATATTTTCGTAAATCTTTAATAAATAATAAAATATGTCTAAAATTTGGGTTAAAAAGCCAATGAGCGCTTATGAAGCTGATATCAAAAAGAGCCAGCTGAAACGCGTTTTAGGAAAATGGAGCCTTACTGCTATTGGAATCGGAGCAATTATCGGAGGAGGAATCTTTGTACTTACAGGAACGGGAGCTTATTATAATGCAGGACCTGCATTGGCGCTTTCTTTTGTAATTGCGGGGATCGCTTGTGTATTTGCTGCTTTATGCTATGCAGAATTTGCTTCTATTCTTCCGGTTGAAGGGTCTGCTTATGCATATGCATACGGAACGGTAGGTGAGATTTTCGCATGGATCATCGGATGGGGATTGATTTTGGAATATGCAATGGGATCGATGACGGTCGCCGTTTCCTGGTCCGGATATTTCAGTAAACTCCTCAAAATGTTTGGGCTGCATCTGCCGGAATATCTTACAACAGATCCGCAAACATACATTGCGGCAGGAAACTCTGGTTTTTCAATGAATTTACCCGCATTTTTTATTGTTTTGTTTGTTATTTCTATTCTATTGAGAGGTACAAAAGGAGCTGCAAAAGCCAATAACTTTATTGTAATGCTGAAAGTTTCTGCCATTATTTTCGTAATTATTGCCGGTGCTTTTTTCATTAATCCTGAAAACTGGACGCCTTTCATTCCGGAAGCTACGACAATTACTGAAAATGGAGATTCTCACTCTGCATAAGGTTTTGGCGTAGTTCACGCCGGAGCATCTGCTCAAGGCATTGCTCGACGACAACGAGGGCATGGCGGCC
>CBFGVN010000256.1:0-5149 GCA_965651845.1 uncultured Chryseobacterium sp.
GGTAAATGCCGGAACTACATTCTCCTGTATTATGGCAGGTAAGTTCAGAATGGGATGGTGTGTTGCGCCGCAGGCGGCTGATGCAAGAAATTTAAATATTCCAATTTTAAGATATGCAGATGTTTTATTAATGTATGCAGAAACTCAAAATTATCTAAACGGAGGACCTACTGCTGCAGGAACTGCCGCTTTAATGCAAGTGAGAAATCGTGCAGGGATCGGAAATATACCGGCTCCGTCCGGACAGCAGACTTTTGAATCGGCTATTGTTCAGGAACGTAAATGGGAATTTGCAGGAGAGTTTAATCTTCGTACAGATTTAATTCGTATGAATCGTTTGGCAAGCGAAATTGATGCAACAAGACAGGCGATGAAAAACTTATCAAACAAAACCGGGGCATATGTCAATACACCTGTTTACCGTCTTTATAAATTTGAAAAGAATGCACAGGTTTACGGAGATCCGTTTTTAGCATTAAAATATATTGAAATAACGAACCCCGCAGAAATTGCGACAATTACTAATGTTCCTACAAATTCTACAGGTTTTGCGGCTTATCAGACGGCATTACGAAATATCGTAACAGCTCACGGACAGGCCACCACGACGGATGACAAATGGTATCCGACGAATATGTTCCAGGCGTATAACAGTACATTTAACACGAATGCAAAAAAGACAGCCGGATTTTTAGGAGGTGCTGCAGGCCAGCTTCAGATCGGAAATATTATCTATACGAAACCCACAGGTTCTGCTGAAAATGGAGGAACCTATCCAAACTGGATCGAAGGCGGAGGAGACGGACTTTTCTACGGATTTGTACCTAATAAGACAGAACTGCTTCCATTCGCAGCAGCTTCAGCAGGTCATCCATTGGTAGATAATCCGAATCTTACACAACTTCCTGGGTATTAATAAATAACCAATTATAAATTACCACAAAAGGCACAAAAGTTTTTTAATACTTAAGTTTTATTAAATTGTATATAAAGGTCAATCAAGCTTTTTTGAAATCTTTGATTTTCTTATGTGAGCTTTTTATTCTCATTAATTTAATTTTTTAAAGCTTAAATCTTCTAAAGTGTTTAAAATAAAAACTTTTGTCCCCTTTGTGGTTAAAAAAACAGCCACAAATCACAAAAACTATTAACCATAATAACCTGAATTAGATTGTTTTAAAGTTATATGAAAATTCAAACGTTAATTTATCTTTAAATAGAGCAAATAGCAGTATAGTACGGGATGCTGTAACAAATTTTACCATCTAATTTTGGGTTACAATTTAGAAATATAAGACAAACAATGGAAAAAGTAAAAACATTCAAATACGTAGACTATTTATGGGATGAAAACAAAGCCGCAGCTCTGGGAGACGATCAGGTTGCTTTATTTTTGTACCGTTCAAACATTCTTGGGGCAGACTTAAGGATCACAAACTATGGAGGAGGAAATACAAGCTGTAAAACCATCGAAAAAGATCCCCTTACCAACGAAAATGTTGAAGTAATGTGGGTAAAAGGGTCAGGTGGTGATATCGGGACTTTAACAAGAAAAGGAATCGCCGGTTTGTATACAGAAAGGCTACGAAACTTAAAAAATGTTTACCAAGGCTTAGCCGACGAAGACAGAATGGTAGGCTTGTTCAATCATTGTATTTTTGATCTGGACAGCAAAGCGCCTTCTATTGATACACCTCTTCACGGCCTTCTTCCATTCAAGCATATCGATCACCTTCATCCGGATGCTTTAATTGCGGTTGCTGCAGCGAAAGACAGCGAAAAAATCACCAAAGAAATCTGGGGAGATACAATGGGCTGGGTTCCATGGCAGCGTCCTGGGTTCGATTTAGGATTACAATTGGAAAAGTGTTTAAACGATAATCCAGGCATCAGAGGAATTGTTTTGGGGAGTCACGGTTTGTTCACCTGGGGTGATACTTCTTACGAATGCTACATCAACAGTTTGGAAGTTATCGAAATGGCTTCTGAATATATTGCTAAAAAAATCGAAGAAAAAGGACAGGTTTTTGGCGGACAAAAAGTGGAATCTCTTCCTGCCGATGAGCGTAAAAATAAAGCCACTCAAATCATGCCGTTATTGCGTGGTTTAGCTTCTTCTGAAAGCAGAATGGTAGGTCATTTTACTGACAGCGATACAGTTTTAGAATACATCAACAGCAACGATCTGGAACGTTTGGCTCCACTGGGAACTTCTTGCCCGGATCACTTTTTAAGAACGAAAATCCAGCCGTTGGTGCTTACTTTAGATAAAAACGAAGATTTGACTGATTCTAAAGCTATTTTAGATAAATTAAATCCTCTTTTCGAACAGTATAGACAAGAATACAAAGAATATTACGAAACGTGCAAACACCCAAACAGCCCTGCAATGCGTGATCCGAATCCAGTGATCATCATTTATCCGGGAGTGGGAATGTTCAGTTTCTCAAAAGATAAACAGACAACGCGTGTTGCAAGTGAGTTTTACGTCAATGCAATCAATGTAATGCGTGGTGCAGAAGCAATTTCCGAATATACATCGTTACCAAGACAGGAAGCTTTTGACATCGAATATTGGCTGCTTGAAGAAGCAAAACTGCAAAGAATGCCTAAGGAAAAACCATTGTCAAGAAAAATCGCCGTGGTCACGGGAGCCGGAGGAGGAATCGGGCAAGCCATTGCAGACAAAATGGTTGCTGAAGGAGCAGTTGTTGTTTTCACAGACTTAAATCAGGAAGTTTTAGATTCTGTTACATCAAAATACAATAAAGATCAGGCGGTAGCAGTGACTTGTGATGTGACGAGCGAAGAAGCTATTGCAAACGCTTTCAAAGAAACTGTTTTAGCTTTCGGTGGAGTAGATATCATCGTTCATTCTGCAGGTTTAGCGATTTCTAAATCTTTGGAAGACACCACTACTAAAGACTGGGATTTACTGGAAGATGTTTTGGTAAAAGGCCAGTTCCTGATGGTAAAAAATGGTGTTGAAATCATTAAAAAACAAGGTTTAGGCGGAGATATCGTAAATATTGCAAGTAAAAATGGTTTGGTTGCCGGACCAAATAACGTTGCATACGGAACTGCAAAAGCGGCTCAACAGCACATGACAAGATTATTGGCAGCAGAGTTGGCAACAGATAAAATCCGTGTGAATGTTGTAAATCCGGACGGAGTTATCGTAGGAAGCAAAATCTGGGAAGGATCTTGGGCAGAAGGCCGTTCAAAAGCCAACTGAATTTCTGTTGAAGAATTGCCTGCATTTTACGCAAAAAGAAATTTATTAAACGAAATTATCCTTCCTGAAGATATCGCCAACGGAGTCTTCGCATGCATTGCCATTTTAGATAAAAGTACAGGAAACATCATCAATGTAGATGGCGGAATGGCGAATGCGTTCCCAAGATAAAATTTTATTGCGGAAAAAGAATTATAATTAAATTGAAGGCTTAGAATCACGCTAAGTCTTCAATTAATTAAAATAAATTTTTTACAAAAAAAAGAGAGCCACGAAGTGGCGACATATCAATAGCTCAGGGTGAAACCCTGTGTAAACATAAATAACACAGGGTAAAATCCTGTGACTTTGAATAAAGATTTTAAAATCAAATCATGATTATAGAAAAAGATATCATTGAACAATACAATAAAAATGAAGTTGAAAATTTTAATATAGATTTTGATTTTCTACAAAATAAATTAACCAAATCAGGAGCTAATGTTGCTGAGATTGTTAACAAAATTGCCGATTTTCAGGTAGCTATTCCAAGTTGGGCTTTAGGAGCTGGAGGAACTCGTTTTGGAAGATTTTCTTACGGCGGCGAACCTTCTTCTTTAGAACAAAAATTAGATGATGTTGGATTAATTCATGCTCTAACACACTCTGCAGGAGCAGTTTCGTTGCATATTCCTTGGGATATTCCGAGTGATGTGGCGGCGATTAAAGAAAAAGCAGCTTCTCACGGATTGATCTTTGATGCGATGAATTCCAACACTTTTCAGGATCAGCCGGGAGCAGAACAATCTTATAAATTCGGTTCTTTGAATTCAATTAATGAAGATTCAAGGGCTTACGCCGTGGAACACAACAAAGAAGTCATCAGAATCGGAAAAGAATTAGGTTCAAAAAGCTTAACGGTTTGGTTAGCAGACGGAGCAAGTTTTCCGGGACAGTTGAATTTCCAGACGGCTTTATCAAACACCGAAAAAAGCCTAAAAGAAATCTACGCAGGAATGCCGGAAGACTGGAAATTATTCATCGAATATAAACCTTACGAGCCAAATTTTTATTCGACGACAATCCAGGATTGGGGAACGTCTTTTATGTTGGCCAATGCCTGCGGGGAAAGAGCTTACACGTTGGTAGATTTAGGTCATCATTTACCAAATACGAATATTGAGCAGATCGTTGCAACGTTGATGTATAAAGGAAAACTGGGTGGTTTCCACTTCAACGACAGCAAATATGGAGATGATGATTTAACGGTTGGTTCAATCAAACCTTATGCTTTATTCTTGATTTTCAATGAATTGGTGTACGGAATTGAAAACAATCCTCAAAATCCTTATCCGGCCTGGATGATCGATGCAAGTCACAACATCAAAGATCCGTTGGAAGATTTGATTCAGTCTTTGGAAGCGATCTTAATTGCTTATGCACAGGCACTTTTGGTAGATCAGAAAGCATTGAAAGAGGCACAATTGAATAACGACGTCGTTCGTGCACAGGAGATTTTGCAGAATGCCTACAGAACGGATGTTCGTTCGCTATTAAGAGCGGCAAGGTTGCAAACTGGTGCAGCGCTTGACCCGATTTCGGCTTACAGAAATCTTAAAGTAAGAGAGAATTTAATTTCTGAAAGAGGATTAAATGTAAAAGCAACAGGATTATAAATCTGTTTTAAATTGATAATTAAACACAAATACCACGAATTATTTACACAAATTTCACAAATCATCTTTGTGTTATTAGTGATGAATATTGGTGTCATTAGTGTTAAAAAAAGTATCCCTTTGCTGAGTGAAACGCCTTTGCGAACTTAAAAACGTATAGTAGTCAAAAAAAATCTTTGCGAACTTTACGTTAAAAATAAAAATAGCGTATATAAAAAAGAGATTGCTTCGTCGCTTCGCTCCTCGCAATGACAAAAAT
>CBFGVN010000257.1:0-5114 GCA_965651845.1 uncultured Chryseobacterium sp.
AATTGTCGGAGGTGCGATTATACCACCGATTGCAAGTAGAATCACAGATATTTCGGGCAATATTCATTTTTCTTATATCGTCCCTTTAATCTGTTTTATCGTGGTATTTTTATTTTCATTAAGATTTAGAAATAAAAAATCCATACAATAAAAAACCTTGTGATCTTAGCTGAGCTGAGCTCCCTTGCGAACGAAAAATATACAAAACAATATTAAAAAAATCTTTGTGCTCTTGGTTAAAACAAACAAAGCACATAAAAAGGATAACCTAAAATGAGTAATTTAATTTTAAAAATAAATCAAAAGGACAATGTTTTGGTTGCTTTGCAGGATATTCCGGCAGAAACTGAAATCATTTTCGAAGGTGTTACTTACACCACATTAGAAGCCATCCCCGCCAAACACAAATTCTTTATGAATGACATGAAGCAGGGCGATGAAATTTTTATGTATGGTGTTTTGGTTGGTAAAGTTCAGTGTGACTTGGCTGCAGGAACCCGAATGACGACAGAAAATACCAAGCACGCCGCCGAACCTTACTATTACCGTAATGTTGATTATCATTGGACAAAGCCTGATGTAAGTAAATTTTTGCATAAAACTTTCAAAGGATATCATCGTTCCAATGGTGATGTGGGAACGGCTAATTACTGGCTTTTTATCCCGACTGTTTTTTGTGAAAACCGTAATCTTGATATTATTAAAGAAGCCCTTTATAACGAACTGGGATACGCAGTGGATGCAAAATATAAAAGCTATACCCATCAACTAGTAGAAGCCATTGCCAAAGGAGAAAATATTGATGATATTGATTTTTCCCCTTCCAATATTCCTTCAAAAGAAAGAGTTTTTAAAAACGTCGACGGAATCAAATTTTTGAATCACACAGGGGGTTGTGGCGGAACAAGACAGGATGCAGATACACTCAGCAAACTTTTGGCCTCTTATGCGGATCATCCCAATGTTGCGGGTGTTACTTTGCTAAGTTTGGGTTGTCAGCATCTTCAAATCGACAATTTTAAAAGAGATTTATACAATAGAAATCCTGATTTTGATAAACCGTTACTTGTTTTTGAACAGCAAAAAGCAATAAGCGAAGAAACCATGATCAAGAACGCCATTTTTGAAACTCTGAAAGGGCTTTTGGAAATCAATAAAATTGAACGTGAAGATGCTCCGCTCAACAAACTTTGTGTAGGTGTAAAATGTGGCGGAAGTGATGGCTTCAGTGGTATTTCAGCGAATCCGGCTGTTGGCCATCTTGCAGATATCCTTTCAGTTTTGGGTGCTAAAGTTTTACTGGCAGAGTTCCCGGAATTGTGTGGAGTCGAACAGGAATTAATAGATCGTGCTGTAGATAAAGAAACCGCCGAAAAATTCATTAAACTGATGACGGAATATGATGAACTCGCCCATTCTGTTGGTTCAGGATTTTATATGAATCCATCTCCCGGAAATATTAAGGACGGATTGATCACCGATGCCATAAAATCTGCAGGAGCAGCAAAGAAGGGCGGTTCCTCCCCTGTTGTAGATGTTTTAGATTATACAGAACCTGCAACAAAACCGGGATTGAGTTTAGTTTGCACCCCTGGAAATGACGTCGAGGCAACCACGGGAAAAGCAGCTTCAGGAGCCACTTTAATTCTGTTTACGACAGGACTTGGCACCCCTACAGGAAATCCGGTTTGCCCGGTCATCAAAGTGGCAACCAATACAGCTTTAGCAACAAAAATGTCGGATATTATTGATATTGATACAGGTGCCGTTGTGCGTGGCGAAAAAACCATTCAGGAAATGGGTGAAGATATTTTAGATTTCTGTATCGACGTTGCCAGCGGAAAAATAATTCCTAAAGCAGTAGCACTCAATCAGGATGATTTTATCCCTTGGAAAAGAGGGGTCAGTCTTTAATGGAAGAGCCAAGTAAAAAGAACCAAGTTTGTTGGAATTTACATTAAGTTTAAAGAAAAAAATCAGAATCTAACAGTAAGCCTTAGCTGAGTATAAACTGAAGGTTTACGAACTTAGTTCAGCCTTTGCGAACGAAAAATATACAGAACGACATTAAAAAGAAATCTTTGCGCTCTTTGCGTTAAAAATAAAAAAATAATTATAAAAAATGTTTTCATTAAAAAATAAAAAAGCAGTTGTAACAGGCGGCGGAAGCGGGATCGGACAAGCCATTGCCATTCAACTGGCAGCCAATGGCGCAGAAATTCATATTCTCGAAATTACAGAACAAAATGGACAGGAAACTTTGGAAAAAATAAAATCTTCCGGGGGAAATGCCACAGTTTATGCTTGTGATGTTTCAAAACAGAAAGACGTTTTAGCGGTTTTTGATCAAATTGGAGCGATTAATATTCTTATTAATAATGCAGGAATTGCTCACATCGGAAAAGCGGATACCACTTCGGAAGAGGATTTCGACAAAATTTACAATGTCAATATTAAAGGGGTCTACAATTGCTTGTTTGCAGGCATTCCACAGATCAGAAAATCAGGAGGAGGCGTGATTATTAATATGGCTTCCATTGCAGCATTGGTTGGAATTCCTGACCGTTTTGCATACAGCATGGCAAAAGGTGCGGTAAAAGCAATGACCATGAGTGTTGCCAAAGATTATATTAATGAAAATATCAGATGTAATTCCATTTCTCCGGCACGAGTTCATACTCCTTTCGTGGATGGATTTTTACAGAAAAATTACCCTGATAATATCGAAGAAATGTTTGCAAAACTATCTAAAACCCAACCGATTGGAAGAATGGCTCAACCGGAAGAAGTTGCTTCTTTGGCATTGTATTTATGCAGCGATGAAGCGTCATTCATTACGGGTGTAGATTATCCTATTGACGGTGGTTTTACAACTTTAAACAATTAAAAAATAACTTACGGATTATTTATTTTAACACAATGTCCGCAAAGATTATAAATAAAATTTGCAAAAAAATCCGTTCGCAACGGCACTTCGTTCAACAAATGACAGCAATGTGTCCTGGCTGAGTGAAACGCCTTTGCGAACGAAAAATATGCGGAACAATAGTAGAAAAAAATCTTAGCGTTTTTTGCGTTAAAATTAATTAAGTATTAAACAATCAAATTAAAATGAAATTAATAAAATTCGGAAAACCGGGACAAGAAAAACCGGGAGTGATTATTGGTGAGAAGCGATACGATGTTTCTCATCTGATAAAAGATTATAATGAAAACTTCTTTTCCGGGGATGCTATTGAAAATTTAAAATCAGAAATAAATACACAGAATCTACCCGAAATTTCCCCCGATGAAAGATTGGGTGCGCCATTGGCAAGACCATCTAAAATTATCTGTGTCGGACTGAATTATAAAGATCATGCTGCTGAAACCAACGCTCCGATTCCGCAGGAACCTATTTTATTTTTCAAGGCAACCTCTGCAATCGTAGGACCTAATGATGATCTCATTATTCCTAAAAACAGCACAAAAACCGATTGGGAAGTAGAATTAGCCATCGTTATAGGGAAAAAAGCAAGCTATGTTTCTGAGGAAAATGCCCTTAAACATGTTGCAGGATACGTTTTGCACAACGATTATAGTGAAAGAGCCTTTCAGCTGGAAAGAAACGGACAATGGGTAAAAGGAAAAAGCTGTGATACTTTCGCACCAATCGGACCTTTTATTGCAACGCCTGATGAAATTAAGGATGTTCATAATCTTCGTTTGTGGCTTAAAGTAAATGGAGAAATTTTACAGGATGGAAACACGTCTAATTTAATTTTTAATGTTCCTTATATCATCAGCTATATCAGTCAGTTTATGGCCCTGCTTCCGGGAGATATTATCACAACAGGAACTCCTGCTGGTGTTGGTTTGGGACAAAAACCCGAACCTTGGTACCTAAAACCGGGAGATGTAGTAGAATTGGGAATTGACGGATTAGGAAGCAGCATGCAAAAAGTAAAAGCTTACGGAGAATGAAAAAATATTGTCTAGCGCTCGATTTGATCGATGATCCTGAACTGATCGCCGAATATGAAAAATACCATCAAAATGTATGGCCTGAAGTCAAACAAAGTATTTTAGATTCAGGAATTATAAATATGGAAATTTATCGGGTACAAAACCGTTTATTCATGATTATTGAAGCTGATGAAAATTTTTCATTCAAAGCTAAAAATGAAGCCGATAAAAACAATCCTAAGGTTCAGGAATGGGAGCAATTGATGTGGAAATTTCAACAACAGCTACCCCATTCAAACCCCGGAGAAAAGTGGCAGTTGATGGACAAAATATTTTCATTGTAAATTTCATTTTGGAAAAACTAGTTAAAATGATTATTGATTCTCATGTACATTTCTGGAAATTCGATCCCATCCGTGATGCTTGGATTACGAAAGATATGCATGTTATCCGCAAAGACTTTCTGCCGGAAGATCTTTCTTTACATTTAGAGGAAAGTCAAGTTGACGGCTGCGTTGCAGTTCAGGCAGATCAAAGTGATGGAGAGACTGTTTTTTTAGTGAATTCAGCTAAAGAAAATCCTTTGATTAAAGGGGTTGTCGGCTGGATTGATTTAACTTCTGAAAAATTGGAAGAATCCCTTCAAACTTATCAATCTGAAAAACTCATTAAAGGTTTCAGGCACATTGCTGAAGGAGAAGAAATCGGTTTTTTACTGCAGGAAAATGTACTTAACGGAATATCTAAGCTTCATCAATTTAACTATACTTTCGATATTTTGTTAAGACAACATCAACTTTTAGATGCGGTAAAACTTTCAGAAAAATTGCCCGATCAACCCTTTATTTTAGACCATTGCGGAAAACCAGATTTGAAAACAAACGACTTAAAAGACTGGAAATCGAACATTTCAGAACTTGCTAAAAATCCTCATATTTATTGTAAAGTTTCCGGACTTTTAACGCAGGGAAATTGGAATATTATTAATGAAAAATCAATTTTTGAAACTTTGGATTTTATCTTTTCTAAATTCGGAATTCATCGTGTGGTTTTCGGAAGTGACTGGCCTGTGATGTTATTGGGAGGAAATTATGCTTTGTGGCTGGAATTGATTTCACAATATGTAAGTCAGTTTTCAAAAGAAGAACAGCTGCTTTTTTTCTCCGGAA
>CBFGVN010000258.1:0-5093 GCA_965651845.1 uncultured Chryseobacterium sp.
GGAATACAGGATGCTTTCTGCTCATTATGTCTTCTGACTGATCCACAGGAAGTTATAATAAAAAGCAAAAACAATATGAAATAATTCTTTTGCACGTTTGGTTTTTTCGACTGCTAAATTAAAAAGTTTAATAATTAAAATTGATATAATTTTAGTTAAAAAATAAAGGTTTATGATTTTCAAATCGTCATAATGATATAAAGTCATAAATTTGAACCCTATTTTACACAAAAAATGATTTATATACTTATTGCGACAGTTGTTTTCATCGTTTTATTATACTTAATAATTACGAATCGTAAAGTTTTCGGAGCGGAAGCGAAGGGAGAAAGGTTGGAAAGAATGCAACAGTCTAAACATTATAAAGACAATCAGTTCCAGAATCTCAGCTATACACCTTCTTTGGCTGAAGGATATACTTTTTCTAGGGTGCTCTACGATTTCTTTTTTAAGAAAAAAAATCCGCTTTTAAAGCCTTTAAAAAATATTCCTTCCATTCATACGGATCTGAAAAATATTCCTAAAGATCAGGATGTTTTTGTCTGGCTGGGACATTCTTCGTATTATATTCAGACAGATGGGGTTTCTTTTTTAATTGATCCTGTTCTGAGTTTGTATGGTTCTCCGTTTAAATTTTTCAATAAAGCTTTCACCGGAGCGGATATTTTTAAACCTGAAGATATTCCGGTTCTTGATTATTTAGTGATTACCCACGACCATTATGATCATTTGGATTATCCCACGATCAAAGCCATTAAAAATAGGGTTAATACAGTGATCTTGCCTTTGGGAGTCGGTGCTCACTTGGAAAGATGGGGCTACAGGCCTGATCAGCTGATAGAAGAAGAATGGGGAGATGATGCCGTTTTGAAAAATGAAATTAAAATTACGTTTACCCCGGCAAGACATTTTTCCGGAAGAAAAGTGAAAAGAAATGTCACGCTCTGGACTTCCTACGTATTGGAAACTCCTACAAAGAAAATATTTTTAGGCGGAGATAGCGGCTACGATACGCATTTTAAAATGATCGGAGACAAATATGGACCGTTTGATTATGCAATCATCGAAAACGGACAGTACAATGAAGCCTGGAAATATATTCATGCGTTGCCGGAAGATGTGATTCAGGCAAGTATTGATGTGAATTCGAAAAACATTATCCCTGTTCACTCTTCAAAATTTGCGCTGGCTCTTCACGCGTGGAATGAGCCTTTGGACAGGGTGACAAATCATGGGAAGGAAAAAAATCTGAATATTTTAACACCAATGATCGGCGAACCGGTTGATTTAAATAAAACGGATCATCAGTTTGAAGCCTGGTGGAAAGAGTAGCCTTAAGCGTGCCAAATATCTTTGTATCTTGAAGGGTGATTTTCAAATTGTTGTCTCACAAAATCACATTCAGGATCTACCAACAGGTCTTTTTCTTCGGCATAACGCACCAATTCATCCAAAAGCATTTTGGCATATCCATGACCTTCACGCTCTTTGTCGAGCTTGGTGTAGTAGACAATCAATAGTCTGCCGTCAATCTCTATCGACATATAGCCGACTTTATTTACATCACTCAGCATCAGCAATTCGTGTTGATATGGAGATACTTCAAATTTTATATTTTCCATAAATGTTGAGATTGGGTGATTAATAAATGATTTTTGAGAACTTTTCTCCTTTTAAAATTACAAATTTAAAATGAAACTTAAATAATAAATTGAACAAATGCTTCCATAAAAATGTAAAATATTTGAAATATCCGCTTTCAGAATTCACTTTTGCTACTAAAATTTCATCCATTTTATTACATTCTTATGAATAATTTTCACATTTAATAATCTGTAAACCTTTAAATAAAATTAAAAGATATTTTATGGATTTTCAATAAGTTACAATGAATTTAACAAACATTGGGAACGCTTACTGTCGATTTGGCATTTTAATTGAAACGTACTAAATACTTAATTTTAAAATGGGTGAAATGAAAAAATTATTTTTAATAGCAATGCTTGTTGGAACATTTGGTGTAAGCTATGCGCAATCAGATTATTACAATGATTATAGAAGAAGTATTACGGATGTTAACTGGCAAAATGTAATTGCAGATTTGGTACTGACAACCGTACAGGCAAATCAGATCTATGCCTTGAATGACAGATATCGTGATTACAACTCATGGAACAGTGTGTATGTGCACAATCCGGACAGATGGAGAGAAGACAGATATGTGTAACTGGAAAGGATTTTAGGAAGAGATAAATATGTAAAATTTAAAACCAAATATTACAAAGGACAAAATCCGGTAGCATATTACAACAGAAATAAAAACAACGACAAACGTTACAAGCATATGGATAAAAAAGTAAAAGTTCATAAGCAAAAACACGGAAACGGACATTATTAGAACCAATTTATCAACTATACATTCAATTTTAAATGGCAGGTCTTCGGATCTGCCATTTTTTATATCATCAAAAACCCGAAACTCAAACCTCATATCAATTATTTTTATCAATTACTTCAATTTGAATACTAAAGTTTTGTTTGAATTTTATAATTTTGAAATATGGAATCCAAAGAAACAATAAAAGGTTTTTACGAAAGAAATGCTCAGAACAAAGGTCTGCAGTGTATCAAAACTCCCGGAGTAGGGCATTTCAATGTGTTTTCACGAGAAAATTGTTCATCAATTACACCTTATAGTAGAAGAGATTATTATAAGATTTCATT
The DNA here is from genome assembly GCA_965651845.1 of uncultured Chryseobacterium sp. Classification (GTDB taxonomy): domain Bacteria; phylum Bacteroidota; class Bacteroidia; order Flavobacteriales; family Weeksellaceae; genus Chryseobacterium. The sequence goes on from CBFGVN010000258.1 coordinate 2,725, forward strand.
AATTATAGGAAAAGGTAAACTTCATTATGCAGATAAATGGATTTATGTTGATAGACCTGCGCTGTTGTTTTCAAATCCTGTAGTTCCTTATTCCTGGGAAGCAGAAAATGAAGATCAGAAGGGATTTTTCTGCCTTTTTACCGATCAGTTTCTGCATAACGGAAACCGTTTCGGAACGCTTCAGGATTCTCAGCTTTTCAAGATTGGTGGAACTCCCGTTTTCTTTATTGATGATCAACAGCAGGGAATAATTTCGAATATTTTTTTAAAAATGATGACGGAAATCCAGTCGGATTATCTGCACAAATATGATATGCTGCGGGCTTACCTTCATCTGTTGATCCATGAAACGATGAAAATGCATCCGGCGGAAAATTTTGAATCTTATCAAAATGCTTCACAGAGAGTAGCTTCTTTATTTATGGAACTGCTTGAAAGACAGTTCCCGATCGATAGTCCTGAAAGATACCTGAGGCTGAAAACACCCACAGATTATGCTGAAAATCTTTCCATCCACGTTAATTCATTAAACCGTTCTGTAAAGGAGATTACAGGAAAAACAACAACTCAGCAGATCACTTCAAGGATCATTCAGGAGGCCAATGCTTTGCTGCAGCACACCGACTGGAATGTTTCGGAAATAGCCTATGGATTGGGTTTTGAAGAACCCGCCTATTTTACCAATTATTTTAAAAAGCAAACCGGATTGACACCAAATGCCGTAAGAACTTCCGTTGTTTGAATTTTATAATTCTTCGTTTGAATTCTATATTGAAACCGGAAAATCTCTGTCATAATTTTGTCATGTTAATTTAAAATCACAAGCAATCATGAAATTTAGAAAATTAGGAAATACAGGAGAGCAGTTGTCTGCTATTGGTTTGGGATGTATGGGGATGAGTTTTGCGTACGGTCCTGCCGACGAACAGGAAAGTATCAATACGCTGCATCGTGCATTGGATTTAGGAGTGAACTTCTGGGATACGGCGGATATGTATGCGAATGGAGAAAACGAAAAACTGATTTCAAAAGTTTTGGTTCCGAACCGTGATAAGATTTTTATTGCTACGAAATTCGGATTCAGGTTTAAAGATGGGAAAGCCAGCCACAGCGGTGCTCCGGGAACTTATTTTGATGGCTCACCGGAATGGATCAAAAAGGCAGTTGATTTAAGTCTACAAAGATTAAAAATTGACGAAATCGATCTTTACTACGCCCATAGGGTTGACCCGAATATCCCTGTTGAAGAAACGGTCGGTGCAATGGCGGATCTGGTAAAAGCCGGAAAAGTAAAATATTTAGGATTATCGGAAGCTTCCGCAGAATCCATTAAAAAAGCGAATAAAATTCACCCGATTACAGCATTGCAATCAGAATATTCATTATTAACGAAAGATGTTGAAAAAGAAATTCTTCCGACAATTCGTGAGTTGGGAATTACTTTGGTTCCGTATTCTCCGTTGGCGAGAGGACTTTTCTCAAATATTACTGAGGTACAGAATTTTGGAAATGAAGATTTCAGAAAATCGTTGCCGCGCTACCAGGAAGAATATCTTGAAAATAACAGAAATCTGGCTAAAGAATTCAATGATTTTGCACTGTCTAAAGGAATAAAAGGAACTCAGTTGGCTCTGGCCTGGGTACTGAATCAGGGTGATGACATCATTCCGATTCCGGGAACAAAACGCATCAAATATTTGGAAGAAAATATTGCAGCGATCAATATCGAACTATCTTCATCAGATTTGGAAATCATCGATTCTATCCTGAAAAAATACCCGAATACAGGAGAGAGATACAACGAAGGTTCTATGAAATTAGTTAATAATTAAAAACTTATATCAAATTCAGATTCGTGAATTTTTTAAAGGAGTCTGAATTTTTTTCATGAAAAGATTTAATGACAGGGATGGTTACACTTAAAGAAAAAAATAAACTAATTGCTACAGTTTTAGCATTTGCAGTAATTCCGATGTCGGGATTAGCGACGGATATTTATCTGCCTTCAATGCCAAGTATGGCAACGGAACTACACCAGCCGGAAAGTAACATTCAGCTTACTTTATCGATATTTTTAATCAGCTACGGATTAACACAGTTTTTGGCCGGAAGTATTGTCGATTCATTCGGTAGATACAAGGTTTCGATGATTTCGCTGGCATTATTTGTAGTGTCTTTTTTAATAACGGCAACGACTCAAAATATTTTGGTTATTTACGCTATGCGCGTTTTACAAGGTATTTTATCAGGATTTGCAGTGGTCTCAAAAAGAGCATTTTTTGTAGATGTGTATGAAGGTGAAGAACGGAAACATTACCTCAGTATCATGACGATTGTCTGGTCAGTTGGGCCTATTATTGCGCCTTTTA
>CBFGVN010000259.1:0-5035 GCA_965651845.1 uncultured Chryseobacterium sp.
AATGAACAACGCCTTCATAATTAACTTTTCTATAATCTTCATAATTCAGTAAATTTTGTTTGCATTCCGCGGCGATATGAATAATAAAGTTTACATCTTTTAAATATTCCGAGAAATCTGAAAACAAATCTCCTTCCACAAGTCTCAAATTTTCGTTCTCTTCACCCAAATAGCCACTTTCCTTGCGCACCAAAGCAATAACACAATAACCATTTTTCAATAATTTAATAACAACATTAGCTCCCAAAAGCCCCGTAATTCCCGTTACAAAAACTTTTTTCATGCTTCAATTTCTCTTTTTATCGCGTTGGTCATTAATGGTAACTTGATCCAGGTCGGTAAAATTCTCATGACAAGCCAGCTTACGGGGTTTACCCTAATCACAGAATTTTTTTTGAAAAGCTGATTAATACAATATTCCGCAACTTTATCCGGATCCAACAGCGTCAATCGTCCCAAAAAACCCTGTTTTTCAATCCTGCTCACCACATCCGGATTCGTTTTCATAGCCCCCGGATTTACAACACTTACAAATACATTGGTATCTCTAAGCTCTTCGTTCAAACCTCTTGAAAATGAATGAATAAAAGTTTTTGAGGCAGGATAAACCGTTTTAAAGCCTATCGGTGAAAAAGCAGCCATACTTGAAACATTTAAAATATAAGCTTGAGGCTGTTTCAGCAGATTGGGCAAGAGCTGATGCGTCATGAGCGAGGTAGCAGCAATATTCACCTGCAGAATATTATTAATATAATCTGAAGTTGCATCTAAAAATTTTCTCGTCCCGCCTAATCCTGCATTATTAATTAAAATATAAATATCAAAGAATTTATTCAACCATTCTGTTAGTTTCAAAACATTTTCGTTCACGGAAAGATCAACCTCATAATAATATGTTTTAATATGATAAAGTTCTGCGATTTTCAAACTTAATTCTTTCAAATTCTGGCCGGGAAGACTTACAAGAATAATATTGATTCTCCTTTTTGCCAGACTTTCAGCAAATGCTTTTCCCAAACCCTGACTTGCTCCGGTAACGACTGCAAATGAATCTTTTGTTTCCATAAGATAAACTTTCTGGGTCAAAAGTAGACAGGAACAGAGCTTCTAATGTTCCAGATTATATGGATGAACTCATTCAAACAAAAATAATAAACACTTGATTTTTAATTAATTAAAAACACAAAAAGTTAAAAATTATAAAGTTGAACTATTTTTTAAACTCTGAAGGAGTCTGATTGGTCAATTTTTTAAAGGTAGTATTAAAAGATGTCTTCGAATTGAATCCAGATTCGTAAGCAATCCCTAAAATTGAGAGCTTATTTTTTGAATTATCTTTTAAAAGTTTCTTCGCATGTTCAATCCTGTATTCATTAACGTACTGGAAGAAGTTTTTCTGAAATCCTGTATTGATCACATATGACAAATGGTGCGTTGATACGGAAAGTAATTCTGAAAGCCGGATCAGATTAAGCTCACTATCAAGATAAGGCTTTTCAGTTTTCATCAGGCTTTCAAGCTGGGTTTTTATTCTTTGTAATTCCTCATCAGAGATCAATTTTTTTCTGACTTCTTCTGTTTCAGAATTCTCATTAATGGAAATTAATTCTTCGCGCTGTTTTTCCTCGACAGGGTAAATTTCTTTCTGTTTTAAAGAATAGTAAGCAACGAAATAAATTACTATTAAAAAAGCAGCATTAATGAAAAAATTAAGAGAAGTAGAATCATAGAAAATATTGTAGATGATATAAATAATATTGATGGTAAAAATGATCAGAATAATATATTCCAGCCAGTTGAGATTAATTCCTTCCGTATTGGCAGAAAATTGCTTAATTTTTTTCTGATGTTTCCTGATTGTAAAATAAGAAAGTCCGGTATAGAAAAGAGCCTGAATTAAAATTAAACTGATATAAATAATTCCAAGAAATTCAAAAAAAGCAGAATCACTTTCAATGGTTTCTCTTCTCTGGAGTAAAAGAACTATTAAAAATACTCCGGGAAGAATAAAATATTTCATATCCGAAAGTCTAAACCTAAAAGATGGATTTGTGTAAAACAGTACACTGAAATAAAACATCACCGGCGTTAAGAATTGTACCAGCTGTATAGGAAGAATAGAATGAATCTGTATTTCCGATTTCATTACCAGCGACAAGGTTTCATCGAGCCAAAAGCTTGACCATAAAAAGAGAAACATCCCGAACCAGAAATTTGCTTTTCTGTTAACTTTAAGCGGATTGCTGAGCTTCAGTAAAGCAAGCAAGACCAATGAACCATAAATAAGTATTACGATGAAACGATTCAACTCTGATGTGCTCATTGGTCTTAATATTTTTAAGTAAAGATAGCTTTTTAGCCAATTCTTTTCCTCACAAAAATTTCATAGCTTAAATAAATTAATGGAAGCGCCATAATTCCGATGTACAATGAATTGGCCATTGCAGCCTGCGGTTGATTGGCAACCGCATATACCAATCCGAAAAATGCACCTCCTAAATGCGCTGCATGACCGATGTTATCATGTTGTCTGGGATTCAGCATCATATAAACGGAATATCCGAAATAGATTAACCCAAAAATATAACCCGGTATCGGAATCGGGATAAAGAAAAGATAAATTCCCAAATTAGGAAGCATTGCTATCGAAGCAAATAAAATCCCTGAAACCCCTCCACTCGCTCCAATCGCAGAATACCAAGGCTGTTTTTGATAGATAAACAGTGAAAATATATTTCCTAATAAAATTGATCCGAAATAGATGATTAAAAACCCAATATTTCCAAACCCCTGTATAACAATAGGTCCGAAGAAATATAAGGTAATCATATTAAAGACCAGGTGCAAACGTATATATTCTTTTCGGTGAAGGATAGCTCCCACACTGAACTTGTATTTTTCAAAATTACTGCTGCCATTCGGTGCAATAAAGCTGATAATTGCCGTAATTGTTATGATTAATATTAAAATATTCATAATTTTCTCAACATTTAATTTTCCGTATTCTCATCACTTTGAAAAAGGTCGCCGATCATACCGTCTTCATCAATTCCGCTCATCGGTTCCGGATCTTCGTAGACTTCAGGCTCTTCTTCTTCAGGCTCAGGAATATTGACATTAATGGTTTTCACCTTAAACTTAGTAAACTGGTTTCCAATCGCTTTAATTCCTTTTACGGTAATAAATTCATCAATATGTACCGTTTCAGGATCGCGATCTTTCCCTTTATCTTTAGCAAAAATAATCTCGGCCGTTGCTCCATTGGCAACAATTACATTTTCAATAAAAGATTTCGGATGTTCCGAAGGCATGAACGTCTGTATATTCGTTGTATTTTCAAATAAGAACCTTTTAATGAAGTAAATATCTTTTTCGCCATCAAAATAAATACAAGTTACAGGCTGTTCCGGCTTCCATTTTTCCAGTACCAGATATTCATCATCAAAACGGTTGCCAAGATCAAAAGAAACCAGCTTCGCTTCACCGTTTGTATTGATTGTCAATATTTTATCATCCCCTTTAAAACTTCCTAATAAAGTTCCTCTTCCGTCTGCATTCAGTCTTCTTACCGTGTCATCAAACCAGATTCTTCTTGGTGCCAAAGTAGAAACGCCCTCTTCTTTTAAATCAACTTTCTTTACGGCATATTTTGTCACCAGATTTCCTTTCGAATCACGTCCTTTGATCGCCAATTCGGAGAAATCAACATCCATTTTATTTTTTCTGATTCTTGGATTTGGTTTTAAAAGTACCGTCACCGTCTCAGCCTCACCATTCGGATTTGCCGAGAAATAAAGAACTTCAGAACCTTTTTTATCCGAAGCCAGAGGATAATCCGTATTTCTGGTAACTCCCGTCACAGAAAAACGCTTCATATAATAAGGACCTTCTTTTCCTTCACGGTAGATCATGTTGTAGACCGTTCTTTTATCATTTTTCTTCCAGACTGCAACGTGGAGAATATCTTTCCCGATGAAGGTTTTGGCTTCCACTTTTACGACCTTCATACTTCCGTCTTTCCTAAAAGTAATGATATCATCGATGTCTGAACAATCAAACAGATACTGGTCTTTTCTCAAAGAAGTTCCGATAAAACCTTCTTCAAAATTGGCATAAAATTTCTCATTGGCTACAGCAACTTTTGTAGCATCAATGGTATCAAAAATCCTAAGCTCTGTTTTTCTTTGCTTGTCTTTCCCGTATTTTTTCTGAATATTTAAATAATAATCAATCGCATACTGAACAAGATTCGCAAGATTGTGTTTTACCTGCTCGATTTTACCTTCAAGAGCAGCAATATTTTCTTTGAATTTATCTAAATCAAATCTGGAAATCCTCTTGATCCTAATCTCCGTTAGTTTTAAAATATCTTCTTCTGTAACGGCTCTCAAAAGATGTCCGGTGTGGGGTTTTAAGCCTTTATCAATTGTTTTTAAAACATCTTCCCAGGTTTTTACTTCTTCAATATCGTGATAGATCCTGTTTTCAATGAAAATCCTTTCCAATGAAGAAAAATGCCAGCTTTCCTGCAATTCATGAAGTTCGATTTCCAACTCTTTTTTAAGCAATGAAACCGTGTGGTCCGTATTCATTCTTAAAATTTCGGAAACATTCAGGAACATCGGTTTGTCTCCGACAATGACACAGGCATTCGGAGAAATCGTAACCTGACAATCGGTGAAAGCATACAACGCATCGATCGTTTTATCCGGAGACGAATCATTAGGAAGGTGAATCAGAATTTCTACCTTATCCGAAGTATTATCTTCTATTTTTTTGATCTTGATTTTACCTTTTTCGTTCGCTTTTAAGATAGAATCAATAAGATCTCCGGTATTTTTAGAAAAAGGAAGCTCGGTGATAATCAATGTATGTTTATCAACAGGAGATATTTTTGCCCTTGCTCTTACCTTTCCGCCTCTGTGACCGTCGTTGTATTCGGAAACATCTAGATAACCTGCCGTAAGGAAATCCGGGAATAATTCGAATTTTTTACCTTTAAGATAAGCAACAGAAGCATTGATCAGTTCATTAA
>CBFGVN010000260.1:0-5028 GCA_965651845.1 uncultured Chryseobacterium sp.
AGCCTTTATTTTATTCCAAAAGAAAAATTTAAAGATTAATAATTTTAATATTATGTTATCATTTGCTGGACGAAGCACCCTTGCGAACGTAAAAATATTTAAACAATTAATATAACTCTTTGCGTTTTTGCGTTAAAACTAAAAAACTGATATTCGTATTAAATTACCTTAAAATTGCCCGAAAACAATTATCTTTGTGAGAATTAATTTATCCATCATTCAAAGATTGTGGCCAACACTGTAGAAGAAATTAAGCGACCGATCAATGAGGAAATGAAACTTTTCGAACAGAAGTTTTACGAATCAATGCAGAGTAAAGTACCTTTATTAGATAAAGTCACTCGTTTTATCGTTACTACAAAAGGGAAGCAGATGCGTCCCATGTTCGTATTTCTTTGCGCAAAACTCATCGGAGATGTCAACGAAAAAACCTATCGCGGTGCTTCCATGATCGAGCTGATTCATACAGCGACTTTGGTACATGATGATGTAGTGGATGAAAGTTTTAAACGTCGTAATTTCTTTTCAATCAATGCTTTATGGAAAAATAAAATTGCTGTTTTAGTAGGAGATTATCTTTTGTCAAAATCAGTTTTGTTATCTACTGACCATAAAGATTATGATTTGCTGGGCGTGATTTCCAGGACAATCCGTGAAATGTCGGAAGGTGAGCTTCTTCAGTTGGAAAAAGCAAGAAAACTGGATATTACCGAAGATGTTTACTATGAAATCATCCGTCAGAAAACCGCTACTTTAATTGCTGCCTGTTGTGAAATCGGAGTTTTGTCAAACAACGCCGATGAAGCTTTAGCCAAAAAAATGATGGATTTCGGGACATACACCGGAATGGCTTTTCAGATTAAAGACGATCTTTTTGACTATTTAACATCAAACGTTATCGGAAAACCGGTGGGAATTGATATTAAAGAGCAAAAAATGACACTTCCTTTGATCCATACCCTGAAAATGGCCAACGAAACAGACAGAAAATACTACTTCAATACAATTAAACGGTATAATAATGATCAGAAAAGGGTAAAAGAGTTAATTAATTTCGTTAAAAGTTCCGGAGGTCTGGATTATGCTATTGGAGTAATGAAAGATTTTCAGCAAAAAGCGAAAGATATTCTCAATGAATTTCCGGATTCTGAAGCAAAAAAATCTTTATACATTATGCTGGATTATGTTATTGAACGAAAATTTTAAATTATATAATTTTCACTGTTACAATAACAACAGCTGAAACAATGCAAAATAAAGCGATTAAAAATAAATAATCCGCAATATCCTCAAACTTGTCTCCGCGCTTTTCATTTTCAGATCTGATAGATAAAAAAGAAAAGAAACAGCTTATGGCAAAGCAAAGGCTGGCAACCCCGGCAAATTCATCCAAATACGTACTCTGACTCATTCTGGTGATTTTTAGGGAGGTGATAATCACCAGTGAAAACCCTAAAAGATTGCTCGATGCATTCAAAATATGAGACGACTTTTTATTCATCTTTACAAATTTACTCTAAAATAAGCACTATTTTTTTTATTATCAAATTTTTAAAAAAGATTATTAAAAATTAAAATTAATTTAAAAAGTGTATATTAGCAAAATACTTCGAGAATTAAAAATTTTATATTTTGGCTATGCAGACAACCTATATTGAAACACAGCAAATTTCCTTTCAAGATTTTAAAAATCAGATACTTGAAGACTATAAATTAGGAAGGATTTCTCGCGAAATGTCTTATCTGGGCAGGAGAGAGGTTCTTACAGGAAAAGCTAAATTTGGTATTTTTGGGGATGGTAAAGAACTTCCTCAGCTTGCAATGGCGAAAGTTTTCAAAAATGGAGACTTCCGTTCCGGATATTACAGAGACCAGACTTTTGCATTAGCTGTAAATGCATTGACTGTTGAGAGCTTTTTTGCGCAGTTGTATGCAGATACAAGTGTTGAAAGAGAGCCGGCTTCGGCGGGAAGACAAATGAACGGCCACTTCGCCACAAGAAGTTTGAATGAAGATGGAAGCTGGAAAGATTTGACGGCCCAGAAAAATATTTCTTCCGATATTTCTCCTACTGCAGGGCAAATGCCGAGATTATTAGGATTAGCTCAGGCTTCAAAAATATATAAATCAGTAAAATTCGATGGTTCTGAAAAATTCTCAAAAGAAGGTAACGAAATCGCTTTTGGAACGATCGGGGACGCTTCTACTGCGGAAGGTCATTTCTGGGAAACTTTGAATGCGGCTTGTGCACTTCAGGTACCAATGGTTGTTTCGATCTGGGATGATGGCTATGGAATTTCTGTTCCCACAAAAAATCAGCGGGCAAAAGCGGATATCGCCGAAATGTTGAGCGGTTTCCAAAGAAAAGAAGGCGAAAACCAAGGTTGTGAAATCATCCAGGTGAAAGCTTGGGATTATCCTTCGTTATTGGACGCTTATGCAAGAGCTGAGCAGTTTGCAAGAATGGAATCTGTTCCGGTTGTAGTTCATGTGATTGAAGTTACACAGCCTCAGGGTCACTCAACTTCAGGATCTCACGAAAGATATAAAAATGAAGAACGTCTGGCTTGGGAATCTCAGTTTGATGGATTGGTTAAATTTAAAGAATGGATTTTAAATTATTCAATCGAAATTGATGGTAAAGAAGAAGTTTTGGCAACTGCAGAAGAATTGGATGTCATTGATGAAGAAGCTAAAAAAATAGTAAAAGCCGGGCAAAAACAAGCTTGGGAAAACTATCAAAAGACAATTACGGATTTAGTTCATTCAGTTTTACCTTTAGTTGAAAATCTTAAAGGACAAAATGCTGAAATTGAGAATTATATTAATCAATTCAATAAATTAGTTTCAAAAGCTAAAAAAGATGTTTTCCATTTGGTAAGAAGATCTTTACTGATAACCAGAGGAACTAATTCTGCAGAAAGAAATCAATTGATGCAGAAATACAATGAGATTTTTGAGGTTGAAAAAGACAATTATTCTTCTCATTTATACTCTCAGTCTCAGTGGAAAGCTGAAAATGTAAAAGAAATAAAACCAATCTATTCTGATGCTTCGGAAGATGTTGATGGAAGGGTCGTGGTAAGAAATAATTTCGATAAAATTTTCGAAAAGTATCCTGAAACTTTAGTATTCGGTGAAGATGCCGGAAATATCGGTGACGTAAACCAGGGTCTTGAAGGAATGCAGGAAAAATATGGTGAAGTTCGTGTTGCCGATACGGGAATCCGTGAAGCAACGATTCTTGGACAAGGTATCGGAATGGCAATGAGAGGGCTGAGACCAATCGCTGAAATCCAGTATTTAGACTATATTTTGTATTGTTTACAAGGAATGAGCGATGATTTGGCGACTGTTCAGTACAGAACAAAAGGTGGTCAGAAAGCGCCGGTAATTATCAGAACAAGAGGTCACAGATTGGAAGGAGTTTGGCATTCAGGTTCTCCGATGGCGGGAATTCTGAACCTTTCAAAAGGTATTTTGGTATTGGTTCCAAGAAACTTGACGAAAGCTGCCGGATTCTACAACACCATGCTTAAAAGCGACGAGCCTGCTGTGATTGTTGAATGTTTAAATGGTTACAGATTAAAGGAAAAACAACCTGACAACTTAGGTGAATTCACTGTTCCTGTTGGGAAAATAGAGGTGACTAAAGAAGGAAAAGATGTAACGTTGGTAACGTACGGTTCGACTTGGAGAATTGTAATGGAAGCGGCAGAAGAACTGGAAAAATTAGGGATCTCTGCGGAAGTTATTGATATTCAATCTTTAATTCCTTTCGATTTAACTAATGAACAGGCAAAATCCGTAAAGAAAACGAACAGATTAGTGGTAATCGACGAAGACGTAGAAGGCGGAACTTCAGCGTTTATCCTTCAACAGATTTTGGAAAAACAAAAAGCTTTCAGATACCTGGATTCTGATCCGTTGACGATTTCTGCAAACGATCACAGGCCAGCATATGCAAGTGACGGAGATTATTTCAGCAAGCCGTCTGCAGATGATATGGTTGAGAGAATCTACGCAATGTTTAATGAAACAAATCCTCAGAAATATCCTGCGATATTTTAATTATTGATATGGATAAGGATTTAGAGAAATTGGCACCTTCAAAACAATCGGCTGCTAAAAACCTATTCGCCACTTTTGAAATTCTTAAAAATGAAGGTGGGCAATTATTAGGCAAACAAGTAATTGACAAGATAAGAGAAAAGAATAACTTAACAAGTTGGGAAAAAGAAGTTTATGAAAAAACTGGTTATGTTCGCTGGGAATCTATATTGCATTTTTACACAATTGATGCAATAAAAGCTGGTTTTCTTAGGAAAAATAAAGGTATTTGGTATTTGACTGAAGAAGGTGAGAAGTCAATTTCTTTAGGTCCTGCTAAAATGTTAGAAACAGCTTCCAAACTTTATAGAACATGGGCTGCGGATAAAAAAGATAATAAATCTTTAAAAAATAATAGTTTAGAAGATGAACCAATTGAGTTAGAAGAAAATCAGACTCAAAGTCAAAAAGCTAATCTAGACTTACTTGAAGAACAAGCGATTGCTGGTATAAAAGAATACATCAGAAATAAAAACGCTTATGAATTTCAAGATATGGTTGCTGCTCTTTTGAGGGCTATGGGATACCACACTCCATTTATTTCTCCAAAAGGAAAAGATGGGGGATTAGATATTATAGCGTATAATGATCCTTTAGGAGCAACAACTCCAAGACTGAAAGTTCAAGTTAAGCATAGACCAGATTCATCTGTTCCTGTTGATGATATTAGAAGCTTAACAGGGTTGCTAAATAAAGACGGAGATATTGGTTTATTTGTAACTTCTGGAGCATTCACATCTGAATCAGAACGTTCAGCAAGAGAAAGTCATAGGCACATAAGATTATTAGATATAAATATTTTCATAGAATTGTGGCAGGAATTCTATAATAAAATGGAAGATGAAGATAAAAATATGTTACCATTGCATCCAATATACTTTTTAGGAAGCAACGATTAATATAATAAAAAAGCTGTCA
>CBFGVN010000261.1:0-4995 GCA_965651845.1 uncultured Chryseobacterium sp.
AGTGACTGGCCATACATTTGGATAGCTTTTGCAGGGTATGCCTTAATTCTTGCGGTTATTTTTGCCATTTTGTTTAAACATAAACATGATCCAAAAGAATTAGCGAACGTAAAACATTAATTATATCATTGATTTTTAAAATATTAAATTGCACTTTGAAAAAAAAGTGCAATTTTTTTATTTTTCAGGCAACCATTTGAAAAATATTCCGTCTTATAGATAGAAACTCAAACATGAAGAACTTAGAAGAGAATTTTAAACTGGCAAAAAGACAGGATCAGAGAGGGCAGAAAGCTCTTTACGAGATGTTTTCCGCAAGGATGCTTGCTGTGGCAAATTCTTATACAAACAACCTTCATGATGCGGAGGATATCCTGATGAATGCCTTCATGAAATGTTTCACAAAGATAGATGAATGTAGGGAATGGAAAAGCTTTCCTTTCTGGCTCAGGAAAATTGTGGTGAATGATGCGATAAGTTTTATCAGGAAGAATAAAAATCTTCTCTATGTAGATGTAGAAATCGCGGATGATTATTCTGAGGATGATTTTAGTGAAAACCTTGATGAAATTAATATCGAAGAAATTTTTTCACGAATACCGGACGGATATAGAGTGATTTTTAATCTGTATGTGTTTGAAGAGAAAAAACATCAGGAGATTGCAGAAATCCTCAATATTTCAGAGGGAACAAGCAAAAGTCAGCTTAGTAAAGCTAAAAAATGGATCGCTGATTATTTAAAAACAAAAGAAAATGAAAAAAGAAATACTGAATCAATTAAAATCTGACTACGATAAGCGTGAAATAAAGCCTTCCGCTGATCTGTGGGATAGAATCGAGCAGGGAATGGATAAAACACCTGTTTTGAGTCCTAAAAAACCTTTTGAATGGATGAAATATGCTGCGGCTGTATTGCTTTTGATTTCTTTTGGAGCTGTTTTTTATTTTAATTCAAATAAAACTGAAAAAAATACTACACTCACAAAAAATATTAGTTCGACTAAAACTCAAGAAGAAGCAGGATCAAAAGTTGAAATTATTAATTCAAATATAAATCATACTGAAAATAATATTGTAATTTCTTCGGAAAATAAAATACAGCAAAAACCTGAAACGAAAATAGAAATTGCCCAGTCATCTCATCTTTCACCTGCTTATCCTCAACCTTTAGTAAAAGAAGAAGAGAAAATAATTGTTAAAGATAATTTTGATGAAAATCCGATGGTTCAGGAGAAAACTATTAATCAGATTGCTGAAAAACCTGTAATTGCCGAAAGAAAGAAAACAAATTATATCAAAGCAGACGAATTGCTTTTGGGAAGGGAATTTGATAAAACAAGGGAAGAAAGCAGAGATCAAAACAAAAATTTTGGAGTTCTGGATATGGGAAAAATAAAATTTAAAAGCCCGAATTCTTTCAAAATTCTCGGAGTGACAGTGTATTCCGATTCTTTAGAAACTAAATAAAACCAACATTTTTTAACGGAAAAAATACTGTTCTGAAAACGAACAGAGGTAAAATATTGTCTAATAATAAAATTTAAAAATATGAAAACTAAAATTACATTAATGGCAGCTGTAATGGCTTTTTCTTACACTTTTGCCCAGGAAAATCCGCATTTGAAATCGTATTCTGAAAAGATCGACAGCATCGTAGTTTCCGAAAAATCTAAAATGAATGCCGAACTGGATGATGTGGACAGAAATTTTAAAGATAAAAGAATATCGACCGAAGAAAAGCAAAAACAGAGAGCAGATATTGCTTCAAAATACGAGCAGATCATCAATGAAAAAGTAGATGCCCAGCAATCTGAGCTTGAAAACGCTACAAAGTCAATGGTGAGAAGTGCTGTTTTAGGGCAAAAAGACAGTTTGTATGCTTCTAAAAATCATTTGGAGCTGGGAATTGGAGGAGTGAAAATGAAAGTTAATGGTGACCGTACTCCAAAAGACCGATTGAGAAATGTAGATTTTGCAGTGAGTCTTATCGGGGCGAATCTTGCTTCTAAGGACGATTATTTTAAATTTTACAGTAAGGATTCCGAAATGAGAAACACAATTATTAATTCTACCAGTCTGGCATTAAGGTACGAAGACCAATTGGGAGGATCTAAAAGTCCTGTTTTCTACCGTCTTGGCTTAGGATTGCGAACGGATAAACTGACTCCGAAATACGGACAGGTTTTTACGCAGCGCGAAGGAAAATTAATGGTGGATGAATTTACACGGGGTGATATGAAACGAACTTATCTCAGAAATACTTACATCTACATTCCTGCTGAATTAAGATTTGTACTGAACCCCAAATATACCGAATATAATGGCGTGAAATATGTAGACAACAGAAAATCACAACTAAGTATTATTACAGGGATTTATGGAGGAGTGAATGTTGGAAGCATGAATTATATTAAATATTCTGATGATGATTCTAAAAGAATCGTAGAAAAAGAAAGAATGATGCAGGGAGTAAATAATTTTGTTTTTGGAGGAAAATTAGGAATCGGATACGGAGGAATAAATTTATTCATTCAAAAAGATTTTACACCTACATTCAACGGAGACGCTCAGCTGAAGAAGAAATATGGATTACAAATAGGAATAGAAATCGTTAATCTTGATTTTTAATTTGATAATGATGTTTGCTGTTTTTTACGAAATATTTAAACTTATTCTAGGAATTTTAATGTTTATAATTAATTGATACAAAAAATCTATTTTTAAAAACACACTGATTTTAAGTGTGTTTTTTTTTGTATTTTGGCACTTTAAGAAATATGAAAAACATTCAGTTATTAGGATTGATATTGGTGGTTGTAGGAAGTTTCCTGCCCCTGGTTCATGTTCCTGTCGTAGGCAACTGGAACTATTGGAAGGTTGATCATTATTTAGCCATTACATGTTGGGTATTTTCCGCCGGAGCATTGCTCGGAATTGTGAATAACAAAGGAAAAATAGCTAGATTTTTTTCCATCATTATTTCTTTTTACTTTATTTGCCATAAAGGTTCAGGCTTTCCAGTATTTCAGCTTTATGCCTTTTAAATCCTGGCAGGAAAAACTGGCCGGGATCGTAAAATTGAGATGGGGCTGGATCGTAGAATTTTTAGGCGCTTTAATTATAATTTTTACAAAAAATAATAACAAATAACAGACACAAAGATATGAACTTTTTGAAGATATTTTCAGCAGCAGTATTATTTTTAGGAGCTTCTCAGATGAATGCCCAGAAAAAAGGAACAACTACTCCGAAAAAAGAAGTCCCTCAACAAAAAAAGCAGGTGGATAATCCTACAAAGTGCAGCAATATTAAAGAAGGAACATTTTTGCGAACCAACTATCCTAAAAATCTTTGGTATATGACAGTGAAAGATAATGTTCAGACAGAATATTACAACGGCGGAAAAGATTATATCAAATCCAGTATGGTATTTCTGGACGACTGCAATTATAAGCTGATCGTACTGGAGAAAACGGGTACCGATGCTACCATCAAAGTTGGAGATGTGTATAGCAACAAAGTGGTTGCTACTCAGGATAATTATATTAAAATCCAGACACAGTTCGGAGGAAGTCAGTCTGATATGATTTTAATAAAAGCAAAAGAAAACAAAAAATAGAAATATAAGAGTGAAGCCGAAAGGCTTTATTGAATTAAAAATTAAAGTATAACATGAAAGAAGTATTCATCGTTTCCGCAGTAAGAACTCCGATGGGAAGTTTTATGGGAAGTTTATCAACAGTTCCTGCCACAAAGTTGGGATCTGTTGCAGTAAAAGGAGCATTAGATAAAATCGGTCTTGATCCGAAACTGGTTCAGGAAATCTACATGGGAAACGTTTTACAGGCGGGAGAAGGGCAGGCGCCGGCTCGTCAGGTTGCTTTAGGAGCTGGTCTTTCTGTCGAGACACCATCTACTACGGTAAATAAAGTTTGTGCTTCGGGAATGAAGGCTGTAACGATGGCTGCACAGGCAATCAAGGCTGGTGATGCAGATGTTATCGTTGCCGGAGGTATGGAAAACATGTCTTCAGTTCCTCACTATTATAATGCAAGAAACGCTACTAAATTAGGTGACGTAAAAATGTTGGACGGAATGGTTTTAGACGGTCTTACAGACGTTTACAACAAAGTTCATATGGGAGTTTGTGCAGAAAAATGTGCAACAGACTACAACATTTCAAGAGAAGATCAGGACAATTTTGCAATCGAATCTTACAAAAGATCGGCAAAAGCTTGGAGCGAAGGAAAATTCGCTGATGAGGTAGTTCCGGTATCAATCCCTCAAAGAAAAGGAGATCCTGTCATTTTCGCTGAAGATGAAGAATATAAGGCTGTGAATTTTGACAGAATTCCTACGCTTCCTACAGTTTTCAAAAAAGAAGAAGGAACGGTAACGGCTGCAAATGCATCTACTCTTAATGACGGAGCTTCTGCATTAATTCTTGTTTCTAAAGAGAAAATGGAAGAATTGGGTCTCAAACCATTGGCAAGAATCGTTTCTTATGCTGATGCTGCTCAGGCTCCGGAAGATTTCACAACTGCACCTTCAAAAGCGTTGCCAATTGCCCTTAAAAAAGCAGGTTTAGAGCTTACAGACATCGATTTCTTCGAATTCAACGAAGCATTTTCTGTGGTAGGTTTGGCCAATAACAAAATCTTAGGATTAGATGCTTCTAAAGTTAATGTAAATGGCGGAGCCGTGGCTATCGGTCACCCGCTTGGAAGCTCAGGGTCTAGAATTATCGTTACTTTAATCAACGTTTTGAAACAAAATAACGGAAAATATGGTGCTGCAGCGATTTGTAACGGTGGCGGCGGTGCTTCTGCTATTGTTATTGAAAATATGTAATCATTACCTTAAACAATATTCAAAATCCGGAAGTTGAAGCTTTCGGATTTTTTGTTTTTATTAAAAATTAGTTTAATTTTTTCTTTGAAGCTTTATCCCGCTTTCCGCACTCGCTATTTTTTTGTTTCGGCTTCGGCGGCTTTG
>CBFGVN010000262.1:0-4968 GCA_965651845.1 uncultured Chryseobacterium sp.
CATTCCTTGTACGAATACAGGAACTGCATATTTTCCGAAATGTATTTTTTTATTTACGGTCACGCCCACATTTACAATACCCGGAGAAGAGCTATAGAATGTATCATGGGTTACAAATGAGAAAGCTCCGCCTACGTATAAATGTACATTTGTATCACCTTCATCATATACTTTATAATCTAGTTCTGCGTAGTGCGAAAAACGGTTTTTCAGCTTTCCGTTGTCGTCAATAAACGTATCCCTTCCTTGTACTACCGTTGCAAGAGAAACGGTGAGTGGGAATTTTTCGCTGAAATGATAGGCTAGGTTTACATCTATAAAATGTCTTGTGGAAGATTTGTTATAATCAAAAATTTTCGCATCTGAAAAACCGGTATAGTTGAAACTATCCAAAAGGGTAATATCGAAATTCTTGATGTGATAATTCAGGAAATAACAAAATTCTTTGTATTCTCCATTAAATCCGTTTCCACTCCAAAGTCCAAATTGAAGATTTTTATCTTTAGTAGTAAGCGTTGCACTAGCTGTAAGTACAGGTACATCTGCAACAATATATCCCCGCCATAGGTGTTTGCTTTTAATGCTTGCACTTACATCGAAAGGCCGATATTTGGATTCAACACTGGTCGAGTCAGAATTTTGTGCAATTAAGGATTGTGTACAAAAACACAGCCCCAAAGCGAATAAGCTAGAGAGTAGCAATTTTTTTGTCATCATTTTGTTTTTTTTAAGTTTTATATTTTTTTATCGTATCGGTTCATTTTTTTTATTTAAAATTTGTTTTTACTTTATTTTGTTTAATCGATTAAACAAAATGGGAAAAATTAAACTACTCCTGAAGATTTATTCACAACGAATGTTGTTTCAAGTACAATTTCATGAAGCTGATTGTCATTTTTCTCAATTTGTTTTAACAATGTTTGCACTGCCAGGCTTCCCATCTGCTGCATTGGCTGTTTTACAAAAGTGAGAGGAGAATAAAATAATTCTACAGCGTCTGTCTCATCAAAACATACTATTGCCAAATCATCAGGAACTTTTATCTCAAGCTTGTTTAAAAGCTTCAATGTATGCAGTGTTAATCCGTTTGTAGTAACAAATAATGCATCTATTGATTTCTTATTCTTTAAAAATGATGCAATTTCATTTCTTATATTTTCAGGATTATCCTGCATTCTTACATTGCATATCCATTCTTTTTTAGGTTCAATTTTACTGGCTTTTAGAGCATCAATATACCCCTTTGTACGGTTCTGCAAATGCACCAGCTCTGAGTCATAATTTATGATTGCAATTTTTTTCCGTCCGGTTTTTGCAAGATGAGTAACCGCCTGGAAGGATGCACCATAATTATCAATACTGATATAATTAAATTTTTCTTCAGGAAAATATCGATCTATCAAAATAAAAGGAATCTCCATTTGCTGAAGACGTTTAAGCTGAGACTGCGTATCTGCCGCTGCTGCAATTATAAATCCGTCAACCTGTCTATTAATAAGAGTATCCATAAGTTTTTTAGACTGGTCTTTGTTTTCATCGCAACTCCCGAAGATAACGGTATAATTGTATTTTTTTGCTTCGTCTTCTATAATACGGGCTATGTGGTAAGAAAAAGGGTTCATGATGTCTCCAAGCATCAGCCCAATAGTAAATGTTTTTTTTATTTTTAGGCTTTTGGCAATCTGGTTCGGAACGTATCCCATTTCTTTTGCAATCTTTCTTATTTTTTCTGCTGTTTCTTTTTTTATCCTGTTCTCATAACGGTTGTTCATTACATAAGATACTAAAGCCGGTGAAACATCAGCGGCAAGAGCAATATCTTTTAGTAAAACTTTATTTTTCAAAAATTATTGTTATTTCTTAAAATCTTATGGGGATAAATATATATTGTTTAACCGATTAAACAATATGTTTTATAAAAAAAATGTGCTTAATTGCAAAAATTATTGGTAAACAAGTATCGAATTAATCGTAATTATCTAATAATCAATAAAATAAAAACATATCAAAAACTCATATAAATTTGAAAAACACAAAAAAAAGGAAGAAAATTTTGCTAAAACAGTGTTTATTGACAAAATTTAACATTAAAATATCTCCCAAATTTAATCCCTCAAAGAGCATTTTAAAAGTTTTAAGAAGTATAAATCACTGCTTCAAAGAATTAATGATTTTATAAACAAAACTTAAAAATTCTGTATTTCTAATTTAATAAGGTTTTGATTAACAAAAATGATAAATTATAATAAAATTTTCTTGTTGACTTCTCTTCAAGTATACTGCAACAAGCCTCAAAACCGTTCCGATTCGAATGCTCTTTATGATAATGAAAACAAACTAAAAGGTAATATAACTTTAGCCGGACGCTTTGTACCTGTTAATATGGAGGCTGCATAATAGCCTTTTCTTTCAAAATAGGTAAATAACTCGATTATGTTAAATCTTAGTTAAACTCTTCAGAACAAGTCTTAAATTCAGTAATAATCATCATTCATTTACGTTAAAATAAGTATCTTCGCCTTTTAATTTTTACCGCCAAATGAAGAAATTTATCTCTGGATTATTTATCATAAGCTCTGTTGTTGCATTTGCTCAGGAAGCCATTCAGTTTCAGGATTTGCCTTTCAAAGACCTTGTAGCTAAAGCAAAAAAAGAAAATAAAATCCTATTTATCGATGCCTATACCACTTGGTGCGGACCGTGCAAAATGATGGAAAAAAATACTTTTACAAAAAAATCCGTCGGAGATTACTACAATTCCAATTTTGTGAATGCAAGATTCGATATGGAAAAAGGCGAAGGAAGGGATATTGCCGCAAGATATGGAGTTCGCTCTTATCCTACTTATCTATTTTTAAACGGTGATGGAGAGCTTGTTTCCCAAAACTTTGGTTATATGGAAGAAGGCCTTTTTCTTTCGATGGCTCAGGATATTAATTCTCCTAATAATAAGAAAGGTTCATTAAGAGAACGTTTTGCCAATGGTGAAAAAGATCCGGAATTTTTGATCAATATCATGAAACTGAATTCATCTTCAGATTTTGATTTTGCAAAAAAAGCTTCAGAAAGATATTTTGAAAACAAGAAAAAAGCGGAAGAATTCTCAAAAGATGAAGTTGGATTTCTATTATTTTTTCTGAAATCAAGTGATGATAAAAATTATAAGGAATTTACTGACAGAAAAGCTGAAATCATTAAGTTTTTACCCGAAGAGACTTATAAAGAATTTGACAATCAGATAAAATTATCAAAAGTTGTTGAACAGTCAATTGATCAAAAGAACAAGAAAATCAACGACGAATATTTCATGAAAACCGCCGAACCTTTGGTAGGGAAACATGATGCAGAAGTAAAGCTTAATCAAACAAAACTAAGCTATTACGAACAAAATGCCAATTTTCCGGAATATGAAAAAGCGGCTTTGGCTTATTACAAAAACTCAGAATCTTTCGAACCTAATGAATTGCTAAAAGCGGCATGGGTATTTTCTGAACATGTAAAAACTCCTGCCTCTTTAAAAAAAGCTGCAGAATGGGCAGAAAAATCGGTAATGCGAGGCGAAACCTCTGAAAACACTTATATTCTTGCCAAACTTTACTTCTTAACAGGAAATAAAGACATGGCAAAAACTTACGCAGAAATGTCAAGAAATATGGCAACCCAAGCACAGAAAGACGCTACTTTGGCCGAAGAGTTATTAAAACAGATAAAATAACACATGTCGAAAATTAAATTTATTACAGGATTCCTCACTTTATTTTTATTAGGAAATTTAAATGCTCAGGAGCAGAATCCGGAAACGAGTGTTTATGTAAAGGGAAATGCATTGTTTATTCCTATTGGCGTTGTAAATGTAGGTTTAGAGCATCAATTAAGTAAAAAATACACCTTACAGGGTGATATCTTTATTTCTCCATGGAAGTCTTTTGCAGGACATGAGTTTCAGTATTATTCCGTTTCTTTAGAAGGAAGATATTATTTTGATGAAGCTTTTAAACATTGGTATATAGGTGCTAATGTTGCTGCATCAGCTTTTACCTTACAAAAATGGAGCTATTGGAGTGATGGAGAATTCATTAATGAGCATAACGGAGATCTTTTGGTTTATTCTAATCTTTACCAGAAAGGATATTCTTTAATATTGGGAGTTACCGGAGGGTATCAGTTCAAAATTTCAGACAGGTGGAACATTGATATCTATGCTACAGTAGGGACTTCCCAGGATTTTTACAAAGGATATGACCGTACAACGGGGAAACGCTATGATTCCGCAACGGGATTCAACAAAAGCGGTGAAGTTCTTCCTTACAGAGGCGGTGTGATGATCTCTTATAAATTAAAATAACTCAATGAAACTATTCGGAAGAAACCATATTATCATTTCTGTCATTACTTTTGTCATTCTTTTTTTGATGAATTATGTCGGAAACAGTCAGGCAGATAAATTACAATCAGCATTAATGATAGCAAGTGCAGGAGTTATCGGGCTCTCAATAGGACTTGTCATCATGAACAAAGGAAAAAACGACAAAACCCCACCACAGAATTTTGACTGATATTAGAGTGAATTGTCAATAGTGAATTCGCTTACGCTTGTGAATTTAAAAAAAATTGACTGGCATAGCCAAATTGACTATTGACCATTCACTTTTTATCAATTTTCATAAACAATATATTTCGTTCTGATTTTTTCGAATTTTTCCAGATCCGGTTTCCAGGATGCTTTTATTTCAGGAATTGATTTTCCGGCAATAATTTGTTTTCTCAACTCATCCGTTCCGGCTAAAGTATCAAACCAAAGATTTTTCAGGAAAAAATCCAATTGTGGGTTTTTATAATTTTTATAGGCTTTAATTACCCATTCTAAATTTATTTCTCTTAAATCATTCGGATATTCTGAAAGATTTTCACCATAACACAATTTTCCGTTTAAAAATGGATCTTTCGCACCGAAGTTAGGTTTTGGAG
>CBFGVN010000263.1:0-4912 GCA_965651845.1 uncultured Chryseobacterium sp.
TTAAAATTGTGCACTCCACTATACAAAAACCCTACACAAAATATGATATTGAAAATAAAAGAAAATATGACAAAGTTTTTATTTTTAAATATAAATGATAAATACTTAGAAATAAATTCTACATATTTTGATTTGATCAACGTTATTTTCAGAAGCAGATATGAATTTTTAGGCTTTCTATAGACTTCATCAGAGGTTAATTTTGCCAGTTTTTTAAAAATTATATCGTTTAATGCTTCCACAGACAGGTCAATATCATGAATATCTTTTAACTTTTCTTGAATCATTAACAAAGAATTGCTTCCATCAATAAGTTCTAATATATGCAAAACCTGTTCATCACAATATAAATACGCATTGTGACTTTTGTCGAGGGTGATTATCAGTAAAACATTTCCTTTCTCTTTTTCTACTACGGAAAAAGAATTATGGATTTCAGGTATTAGATTTTCTATATTCATAAAAAAGCCACCTATTATTAAAAATAAGTGGTTTAGAATTAAAATTATATTTTTTTAATTTGCTGGCTGAATTGTCGTTGTAGTAGTTGTAGGTGCCGGTGTTGTTGGTTTTGTACCTCCACCTATGTCTACACCAATAGTACCATCTCCACCGTTTCCGCCATTACCACCGTTTCCACCGTTACCACTTACAGTTCCGGCCTGGCCTCCGTTTCCTCCTTGTCCGCCTTCTCCACCTACCCAACTGCCTAACTCTAATCTTTCTTCTAGTTCCTGAATTTTAATTTCTTTTTTCATAGTATTAATTTAATTTATTAGTTTCTTGGTTGTATTGTTGTTGTATTTGTTGTTGGTGTAGTGGGAGTTGATGGCTTAGGACCTGTAGTTATTACAATTGTCCCGCCGCCTCCACTTCCACCGCAGCCAGATCCTCCACAGCCTTCGGTTTGTGTATCAGTAGTTCCACCTTGACCTTCGCCGCCGACCCAGCTACCCAACTCTAATCTTTCTTCAAGTTCCTGAATTTTAATTTCTTTCACTGTAATTAATTAGTTTGCTGGTTGGATTGTTGTTGTTGTTGTAGGTGCCGGTGTTGATGGTTTAGGACTTCCGCCTACGTCGATCCCAATTGTTCCATCTCCTCCGCTTCCACCATTACCTCCGTTTCCGCCATTTCCGGTTTGTGTACCGGCATTTCCGCCTTGTCCACCGCTACCGCCTTCGCCGCCTACCCAGCTGCCTAATTCTAATCTTTCTTCAAGTTCCTGAATTTTAATTTCTTTTTTCATAGTAATTAATTTAATTTATTAGTTAATAATATGTTTTGTAATTATATTGATCTGAGTATTTTTGGGGGTTGTATTGTTGTAGTTGTAGTGGTTGTAGATGTTCCAATGGTACCGCTTCCGCCATTTCCGCCGCTTCCGCCATCTCCACCGGTATTCGGCCCATCTCCGCAATTACAGCCGTCATTATGACAGCAGCCGTTTCCGCCATTTCCTCCGCTACCACCATCACCTCCAACCCAGCTGCCTAGCTCTAATCTTTCTTCAAGTTCTTCAATCTTGAATTCATTTGTTTTTTCCAAAGAATCATGTTTTGTCATATCAGTTTTTTTAATGATTTAATTAGTTTGATGACAAAAATATAAATATTTAGCTAATAACAAAATAAATTGATAAAAATTTTCACATAACATTAAACATATGCTATTTAACAATATTTATTAAAATCCTAGTATTTTTTTAAATATTTCAACACTTTATGAATTATCTATCAATTTTATACATTTTAGTTTTGTAAAATTTCAAAATTCATCAATAAAAAAAATTTAAAAATATTTAATTTACATTTCATTAATGCATTATAAATTTCTTTGAATTGCTGTTTTTTTTATATAAAACACGGCGGAATCTTTTATTTTCAACATCAAAAAAGTTATTTATTTAATCTAGGTTTGATTGCCTTACAATAACTTATCCACTGTTTCAATTTTTATTAATATGATTTTATTAGTTAAATATGAAATATTACTGACCCCTTAGTACTCCCCGATTCAAGATCCTGATGAGCTTTTGCCGCTTCTGCTAAAGGATAAACTGTAGGATTAATATCTCCCAATATACCGCTGCGTAATGCTTCGAACATATCTGCAGCAGCAACATTTACACTGGCTTTGTCCGGCAGATAACTTCCCAACGCTGGACGGATCAGCTTGATTTCCTTAGCATTTAGAATTTCATTATTTATCTCAGGTATTCCTGATGAAGAGCCGAATAATACGGCGGTTCCCCCGTTTTTTATCACATCCAGAGACGGATTAAAAGTTGCCTTTCCGACACCATCAAAAACAGCATCTACTCCACTGCCTTTTGTAAAGCTTTTTACAGATTCAATTAAATCTTCTTTGTCAAGGACAATAACATGATCTATTCCGTTATTAAGAACATACTCTTTCTTACTGCTGCTTCCGACTGTTCCTATCACTGTAGCTCCTAGGGCTTTTGCCCATCTGCTTACCAATGATCCTACTCCTCCTGCTGCCGCGTGTACCAATATTATATCTCCCTGCTTTACTTTGCATTTGCTTACTTTAAATAACAAAAAAGCCTTTAAACACTAAGATTTAAAAGCTTTGGTTTTATCTGGTTTCTCTAGCGCTGAGGGGGACAACAGCCGAACGCTTGATACCATTATTACCTTTTCTGGAAGCTATAAATAAAATAATAACAACACCTATGCTAAAATCAAATCACTAGCAACCGCCTTTGCGGGGGGCACGTTTATAAATTATTTTACTATCTCGCTCCACATAGTTGCCCGATATTATCGGATATGAATACTTGGGTGCGTACGATACAGAATGGCTTTTTATAATTATTTTGTCGTTAACTTTCAGGCTATGCAATTGCCGAAATTCATTAGACTTTTCCAGTCCAAAACTAAGAATATAATCGTCACCATTAATCCTGACCATTACTCCGAAACCTAATCGTGAGCCTGGCGGAAGAGAAAGAGAGGTTACAACGGCCTCCATATTGGCAGAAGAACTTATATCGCTCTTGATTTTAGCAGCATCGGCAAGCACTTTTTTACCTTCGGGAGATTCTTTCCATTTTTTGAACCTTATACCGTCAGGAGTAGCCTCCCATTTTTTCAATTCGGCTTTCATTTCAGCAGCAGACAACTGCTTTGGGGTTGATTTTTTAGAAGTTTCATTTTTGATTTCGCGATTAGCAAATACTAGTCCGCCGCTTACCACAATCAGCGGTAAGATCATCGCATAAATAGTTTTTTTCATATTTTTATAGGTTTAATTAATGTAGATCTATTTCCTGATGGATCAGATCCGTTTTTAAGGCATTTCTTTTATTTTCGTATCTTTTAAAGTTGATAACAAAAATACCTTAATAACGTTCAGACGAAGGAATATGGATTGTAAATAATAGTGTAACCTTTGTAAATAAATTGTAAAATAGTATGTCTGCAGGCCGAAATCTCCTCTCCGGGAAACGCAAGTACCTTTATGGAGCGATATTACTCTCGTTTATCTCTGTGATCTGCGTGGCATTCAGTATGACCGGCAGTGAGGATTTTGATATTGCCAGGAGAGAAGTTTTGCTTCGGAGGATAGGAGACGAACTACTCAAACAGTCGGGCGACAGTAAATCAAGGGTGCTTCCTATACAAAAGATCGCAGAAAGTGAATACCAGATCAGATTTGAGAATGAGCTTACATTTAAACCGGAATCGCTGGTGAATACTACCCGGCGTTTGTTGGCCCAAGACCCTCTCGCACGCGATTATGTAGTTAACGTTCTGAATTGTGGCAACTCCAGTGTAGCCTATGGATTCGCTATATCCAACAATAAAAAAGATGATATTATAGCTTGTAGAGGAAGAGTGCAACCCAAAGGATGTTATATGGTCAACATTAAATTTAAACCGGCCGGAATAAATACAGCAAAGAATGGTTATGTTCTGGGCATCCTGTCATTTTTAGCATTTGTTGGTTTCATTTTTTTGAGATCGGGTAAACCGCGAAGGGCCGCGTCCGGCGATCAAAATACCAGCATTTTAACGCTTGGATCAGTCTTGTTTAATGTACAGGAACGGCAACTGGTAATAAATAAAAACACCATAGACCTGACTAGAACGGAAACGCGTCTGCTGCTCATTTTTGCTTTGTCTCCCAATCAGATTATAGAGAGAAGCCGGCTGCAAAAAGAAATATGGGAGGATGAAGGTGTTATTGTAGGGCGAAGCCTGGATATG
The DNA here is from genome assembly GCA_965651845.1 of uncultured Chryseobacterium sp. Taxonomy (GTDB): domain Bacteria; phylum Bacteroidota; class Bacteroidia; order Flavobacteriales; family Weeksellaceae; genus Chryseobacterium. The sequence continues at coordinate 4,236 of CBFGVN010000263.1, forward strand.
TTCATATCAAAACTTAGAAAAAAACTGGAACTTGATCCGAATATCAAAATTACTGTTATACGCGGCAAAGGATATAAGCTTGAGATCAGCTCTTAATAACTTGAAATTTAAAATAACTATCGAAAGGAAATTATCAGTTAGTTAAAAAAATAAACCTGCAAAAACTAACGCTTTAGCAGGTTATTTATATTTCTTTTTAAGACGGTATTTTGTTGTTTCAACACTTCGAAATGTAAGGTTTTTTGAAAGAGACAATTTCCTTATCACTTAGATTAAGCCTTTTCTAATTTCAAAACTTTTAAAGCTTCTTCTTCCAATAAACGATCTTTTCTAAATGTTTTGAAAAATTGATTTTATTTCTAACATATAGATAATTAAAAATATTATTATTTAATGGTTATAGTCATATTTGGAACAACAATATCACCGTTTGAACCAGTATAACGCTGTATGAAAATTTCTACATAATCATTGGTTGACAGTTCTGCTGTTCCATTGATAGGAAGTACTACAATATCATTTGATGCAGAGCCACGTCCATAAGCCTTATATTGATTAAGTACGGTTCCATTTTTTGCAATATAAACAATGTATGTTCCAGATGCAGGAACTTGAAATGAAACAGAACCTGTTATTTGAAAAATTCTTTTTTTCTTACCTATATATTTAAGTCTGCT
>CBFGVN010000264.1:0-4909 GCA_965651845.1 uncultured Chryseobacterium sp.
CAAGGGCATTTACTGTTGGCAGTCCATTGATCAATGACCTGTCGTCATTAAAGTAGTCTTCCATCTGCTGTTCCAGTCTGGTTAGAAGATCATTATTAATAGCCTTTCTGGTCAGAAACTGACGGTCATAAAAACGGTTGGCATAATTGAGCAATACCTCAATCTGTGAAATGATCACATCCTGACTGAATCTGTCAATTCGCTCACTGAGCTCTTCCTGAATGAATTGATAAATACTAAGAATGGTTGCTTTTTCTTTTTCGGAAAGATACAGAGCTTCTGCTGCTGAATAGCTAAAATAGCTGTAATGTCTGATACTCGAACTCAACGTATAGGGTCTTAGAAAATCCGGATGAATATGAAGGGTCATGCCATCATAATTGGCTTCCTCGTCCTGCATCTTTAGTAGCTGCCCCGGAGCGATGAATGACATTCCGCCTTCTTCAAAATCGTAGTATCCCTGACCATATTTCAGTTTCCCGGAAAAGCTTGTCTTGAAAGAAATTTTATAAAAGTTCAGGATTATACCCTGTTCGAAATCTTTGGGATCGAACTGTGCCTCTCCATAATTAATGATGCTGATCAGGGGATGAGATGGAGCCGGCTGTCCCATTGCTTTATGCAATTGAGATAAGGAATTAAATACGACCGGTTGTTTTTTCATTATACAAATTTAAGTAATTCATCAGAGGTAATTCCTGTCCGGATAAAATTAACCGGACGGGAGTAACCATAAAGTTAAAATATAAACTGGGCACGGATTTTTTCGAATTGTCCTTCGGCTGTCAATTCCAAACGCTCTTTATAAAGGGCAATAGCATCACTACCTGCAATATATCTGAGCTTGGATTTCCCATCGGTAGCAGCATCATAAACGATCTGGGCTACATCTTCCGGCTTTGTATAATTAGCGATCTGCTCTTCGCTATAGCCTTCGCTGACTTTTGCTGTCAGCTGACTGTATGCTTGATGCATTCCTCCCTGCAAGGATCTCCCTGTAAAGTCAGTCTGCATGCCTCCGGGAGCTACGACTTTCACATTGATTCCAAACTGTGCCAGCTCATAGGCCAGACCTTCTGAAAATCCATCTACCGCAAATTTGCTGGCGTTGTAAATAGAACAGGTTGGATATCCCACAAAGCCAAAAGTACTGGTGACATTAATAAACGTTCCACTTTTTCTTTCTCTAAAATAAGGAATAAATGCCCGAGTAATATCAATAACACCCAATAAGTTAGTCTGAATCTGCGTTTGTATCTGTTCCGTTGTGAAAGCTTCCAATGGACCAATAAGACCATAACCTGCATTGTTCAGAACCACATCAACTGAATTGGATTTTAAAATTTCGGATATTGTTTCCTGGCTTTTTAATGTTTTAGTAACATCGAGCTCAACTAAAGTTATATTTGAAAGTTGGTTTAATTCTTTTTCCTCTTCAGGTCTTCGCATGGTTGCGATCACATTCCAGCCTTTTTCCTGAAATAACTTAGCCGTTGCCTTACCTAGTCCGGATGAAGCCCCGGTAATGAAAATTGTCTTTTGCATTTTATCTATTTTAATTGTTCTATGCAAAGTTGGGTATTAATGAGTGCTGAAAATTAATCTAAAACGGAATATTATAAGCCAAAATGACGTAAGGTTAGTATCATCCCAATTGCTAAAATACACAGATAAATTAATCTGGAAAAATTACTTCAGCCATGAAAAAATGTGTAATTAGACAAGCCGATTGAAGAAACAATTGATCATATGTTGGTTGGACTTTTCAACACAATAAATTTGGACTTTTCAGCAAAACAAGCTGCTGACTTTCCATGCGATCTTTGTGTTATAAATTCAAAGAAGATGACAAATTCAAATAGTGGAGTAACTGTTCTGGTAACAGGTGGCTCCGGTTTCATTGCTGTTCACTGTATAATAAAATTGCTAGAACAAGGATATATAGTCAGAACAACGTTACGTTCTCTTAACAGGCAAAATGAGGTAAAGGATATGCTGAAGAAAGGAGGTATCAGCTCATTTGAAAATCTCTCATTTATTGAGGCTGACCTTTCAGAAGACAAAAATTGGGATAAGGCCGTGCAGGGCTGCACCTATGTTCTGCATATAGCATCCCCAACACCTATTGTTAACTATAAACATGAGGATGAAATGATCAATCCCGCAAAAGACGGTGTATTAAGGGTTCTGAAAGCTGCAAGGGCTGCCCGTGTAAAGCGCGTTGTTCTGACATCGGCCTATGGAGCGGTAGGTATGGGAAATACGAATCGTACAACACCTTATACTGAAAAAGACTGGTCTAATCTGAAGGGAAATCTTCATCCTTACCAAAAATCAAAAACAATTGCCGAGAAAGCCGCATGGGAGTTTATAAATAACGAGGGTGGTGGACTTGAACTTTCAACGGTCAATCCAGTTGCGGTGATGGGTACCGTGCTCGGAACAGATTATTCCCATTCTAATCAGGTAGTGAGGAAAATGCTGGAAGGTGAGATAAAAGCGTGCCCAAAAGTATACTGCTGCTATGTGGATGTCTATGACGTTGCTGATCTGCATCTGCTTGCCATGACACATCCGAAAGCTAATGGCGAAAGATTTCTGGCTACCACGGGTAATGCACTATCGATGCTCGATATAGCTCGAATCCTGAAGAAAAATCTAGGGGAGGTGGCAGCAAAAGTCCCTGTCAAAGAAATGCCCAATTGGATCGTGAGGGTGGCAGCCATTTTCAACCCATCGTTACGGATGCTGGCTACATTACTTGGTAAATATGCAGAAGCGAGTGGCGATAAAGCAAAGCAATTATTAAACTGGTCGCCCCGTTCCAGTGAAGAAGCCATTATGGCAACGGCGAATTCGATGTTAGAGCTAGGTTTAATTAAAAAATAAGAAATGAAAGTTATCATAACTGGAATGCATTACGTAAAACTTTATGCGAAGGTAAGCACCTGGTAAAGCAATAATTATTAAATTTAGGATATGAAAGAATCAAGTATTGCCGCCTGTTATATGACTCCTTCTCCCAGTACGGAGCAGTTTATACCCGACCATTGCTTTATGTATTTGGTTTCGGGCTCGATGCTTGTTTATGATGGACATAAAGAATATAAGATACGTTCCGGAGATTATGGTATAGGCAGAAGAAACCACTTGGCAAAATATACCAAACAACTCGACGGGGAAGCCTTCAAAAAGATATTCATTTTGTTCGAACAGGATTTTTTAAAGACTTTTAATGATACTTATGGGTTCATTGCTGAAGGAAATAAAATAACTGATGCGATTATCCCATTGGCTAAAGATAAGCTGGTAAAAAATTTTATAGAATCGATTTCTCCTTATTTTAATGAAAACGGAATCATAGATGAGCGGTTTTTAAATGTCAAGCGTACCGAACTTTTGCTGGTACTCCTGAAGGTAAATCCTGAACTAGCCAATATTTTTTTTGATTTTAACAATCCCGAAAAAATAAACCTTGAGGAGTTTATGAACCGCAATTACAGATTCAACGTGAGCATAGAGCGATTTGCCTATCTGACAGGCAGAAGTCTATCCGCCTTCAAACGTGATTTTGAAAAAATATTTCATGCAACTCCAAAGCATTGGCTTGTGCAGAAACGACTGGAAGAGGCCTATTATCTTATTGATAAAAAAGGAAAAAAGCCTTCTGAGATTTATCTGGATCTGGGTTTTGAGAATTTTTCCCATTTCTCTTTTGCATTTAAAAAGCTGTTTGGGCATCCACCAACGCAATTGATGGAAAAGAATAACATGAACCAATGAATTGGTTGATAATCTTATTGCACTAAAAATTTTGAAGTAAAAAAATAAAATGAAAAAGTCTATTTTAACAATCACATTGAATCCGTCGGTAGACAAAAGCAGCAGTGTCCAAAATATAGTTCCTGAAAAAAAATTACGTTGCAATTCTCCTAAATATGAAGCAGGAGGAGGGGGAATTAATGTATCCAGAGCATTAAAAAGGTTAGGGATACTTTCAGATACTTTTTTTACTTCGGGAGGAAGAAACGGCAAGTTGCTGGAGGAGTTGCTTCATAGTGAGCAACTGGAGGCATTATCCTTCTATGTCACTGGGGAAACACGGGAAAATTTTATTGTTTCGGATCTTTCTGATAAGAAACAGTACAGGTTTGGATTCCCTGGGGAACCATTAACAAAAGATGAGCAAAAGGAAATTTTAAATAATATTGAGGTAATGAATCAATTCCATGATTTTGTAGTAATCAGTGGAATACTACGTTTTGGCGCGTTAGGGAAAGTTATGAATCAACTTATCGACATATCTTAAACCAAAGGAACCTAGATAATTGTAGACTCTTCTGCCGAACTCCTCAAAACAGCTGTAGAAGAAGGTGTATTTTTATTAAAACCCAATATCGGAGAGCTGGCTTCACTGGCAGGAAAGGAAAAGCTGAAAGAAAGTGATATACACAAAACAGCCCGGCTTATTGTGTCCCAGGGAAAAGCTGAGGTTGTGGTGGTTTCATTAGGATCTCAAGGAGCAATTTTATTTTCATCAACCGAACAAATTCAAATTAAAGCGCCGGATGTTGAAGTAAAAAGCACTGTTGGTGCCGGAGACAGCATGATTGCCGGAATGCTTTCTGTTTTGATACAAGGAGGAAACTATCAAAAAGTTTTGTCTATGGGGATAGCATGTGGGTCAGCAACTACAATGGCCGAAGGATCAGGGCTTTTCACCAAGAAAAATGTGGAGTATTTATTTGAAGAAATTCAAAAACAGCAGATTAAGTAAATTTTGAAGATAATTTAATTTTCATACCAACTTTAATACTTTTTACTTTCAGGAAAATATTTTCTACAAAAGGTTTACTGCTATTTCGTAGCAGACTATTGACTACTGTATGAGGATCGGGTCTGCCGGTTT
>CBFGVN010000265.1:0-4906 GCA_965651845.1 uncultured Chryseobacterium sp.
TTTATAACTTTGAAAATATTAAATTCGTTGCTTTTGCTTTGTTTTGAATAACAGGCAAAAGACTCATTTGTTTTTTTGCAATTTTGCACGTTCACTTCCTCACCTTTCTTCGCCTTATTCCCTTGAAATGATTATCTTTGCACATTAAATTTTAAAGCAGAAGATAATGAACTCTTTTATAGAAGAACTGAAATGGCGCGGGCTTTTTGCCGACATGATGCCCGGAACGGACGAACAACTGGATAAGGAAATGACGACTGCCTATATCGGTTTCGACCCAACTGCAGATTCTTTACATATCGGAAGTCTTATTCAGATAAAAATTTTGGCTCACTTTCAACAGCACGGTCATAAGCCGATTGCTTTGGTAGGCGGTGCTACAGGAATGATTGGTGACCCGTCGGGAAAATCGGCAGAGAGAAATCTTTTGGATGAAGAAATGCTTTTACATTATGTTGATTGTTTAAAAAATCAACTTTCAAGATTTTTGGATTTCTCAGGAAATGAGCCCAACAAAGCGGAATTGGTGAACAATTACGACTGGATGAAGAATATTTCTTTCCTTGATTTTGCTAAAAACGTAGGAAAAAATATTACGGTAAATTATATGATGGCAAAAGAGTCTGTAAAGAAAAGACTTTCCGGAGAAGCGGGTGTTGACGGGATGAGTTTTACGGAATTTACCTATCAATTAATTCAAGGTTATGATTTCCTTCATTTATATCAAAATAATAATGTGAGGCTTCAGATGGGAGGTTCTGACCAGTGGGGAAATATTACGACAGGAACAGAACTGATCCGCAGAAAGGCTCAGGGAGAAGCGTTTGCTTTAACGGTTCCATTGATCACAAAAGCAGACGGCTCCAAATTCGGCAAGTCTGAAAGCGGAGAAAATTACTGGCTCGACAAAAAGAAAACTTCACCCTATAAATTCTACCAATTCTGGTTCAATGCAAGTGATGAGGATGCGGAAAGGTTTATTAAATTCTATACTTTTTTAAGCAAAGAAGAAATCGAAGCTTTAATTGCTGAACATAAAACAGCCGAACACGAAAGAAAACTTCAAAAAAGACTGGCTGAAGAAATTACAGTTTGGGTACACGGAAGAGAAGAGTATGAAAAAGCTTTAAAGGCTTCGGAAATTCTTTTCGGACGTTCTACAGCAGAGGATTTGGTGAGTCTTGATGAAGAAACTTTCCTGGATGTTTTTGACGGAGTTGCTCAAAAAGAAGTGGCAAAAGCTGATGTTTTAGGAATAAACATTGTGGATCTTCTTTCTGAAAAAACAGGTTTCTTAAAATCAAAAAGTGAGGCTACAAGAGAATTGAATGGCAATGCTATTTCTGTAAACAAAGAAAAAGTGAATGAAGTTTATACTGCCAATGAAAGCGATTTGATTGACGGAAAGTTTTTATTGCTTCAAAAAGGGAAAAAAAATTACTTTATTGTCAGAGTTATTTAGTAAAACTTTAAACAATTTTAAATAAATAAAAACCGTCCGGGAATCCTGACGGTTTTTTTGATGAGATAAGATTTGTATCAACACTTGTTAAACATCGATTAAAAAAATATTTTCTTATTACATAATCCAGGCTCCTTACTATGAGCAACTTTTTTTAATAAATTCCTTATCGTTGGATATAATAGTTTGCTCGTTTCTGGAAACCTGATTATTTATTATTTATTATTGTTAATAAGCTCCAATTCTTTCTATGTGCGCTGAATATACTCTGGCTACGTTTCCATTGTTAACAATATTGATCTGGTAAGTTCCGCCTCCGGAAGCTACAATATACATGGTATAGTCAAGATTCGCCGTGTTCCCTCCATCTGTGCAAGGAGGTAAACCAGACCAGCTCACCCCAGTGGATGTTTGCGTTTCTGTAAATGTTGGAGGAGCTACACCGCTTAATGATACAAATCCGTCTTTTCCTTGCATTGCCGATCCGCCGGTACTACTGGCAATTACCCAAAAATCCGCAACTGCAGTATGGGTACATCCATTGGCAACTACAACGGTAAGCTTGTGTATTGTGCCATCCGGAATATTGCCGATAACAAGCGTGGAAGCTCCCGGATTTGCCGTAACAGTTCCCGACATCACATTTCCCTGACCTGTAGGTGCTGTTTTTACCACATTACCATTAGAATCATGAAACAGAGGGATAGATATACTTGCACCATTTCCTGCAGGAAGCACAGGTGTACTTCTTATTCTTGCTGTTCCATTGACATCCATGTTTGCAGTAGGATTTGTAACGCCAATATTGATCCCTAACTGACCAGTTGAATGCAATACCATATCAGGAGCTGTTGTTGGTGTCGTTGATGCGGCATGAAAATGCAGTAACCCTCCACTTAAACCGAAACCATAGAAATCTCCTCCTGCTGTATCGTTATACACAGCGAGCTTTGTACTCGTAACACCAGGCCCCAAATCAAGTGTGGAATTGGGAGTGGTTGTTCCGATTCCTACATTTCCGGTGGGAGTAATGCGCATGTGTTCAGCATTATTGGTACGGAGGGCCAATCCTTGGTTATCAGTAGTTCCCAGGAAATTGGTAGAAGGTGTTGTTCCTGAATTTCCTAATGTGTTCCATGGAATATTTGAGCTGGTAGAGCCTGCCCCGTTATTGGTTGCCCGCCAGTTTCCGTTACTGTAAGCAAATTCCATTGCTTGTCCATTGGTAATCGTAAAACCGTTGAGACTAGCTCCGAAGCCGCCTCCGGTATTGTTGTAGATGATAAGTCTTTGTCCGGCATTAGGTGCTGCCGGCGCTGTGATGGCAATATTGCCCGTAGCTGAACCTGTAAGCTGTACCTGAGTGACATTGGCAGGAATAGTTGCCGCATTACTTGCTACTGCGACTGCTGTTTCACGGTTTGTGATGGCACCGTTTACGTCCAAGGTTGTTCCGGGAGTAGTTGTATTGATCCCTACTCCTGTTTGGGCATACATTGCTGTGCTGGTCATCAGCAATACCCCACTTAATACTAATAATTTTCTTTTCATAATTATTGTGAAATATAAAGTTTGTATACTATTTTTAATTAAATTAATTCACATTACAAGATTGCAACAATGAAATTGTTACCTTACAGGTATCTCTTGTCCTTACTTTAAGTTTGTATTTCTTGTAGTTTTTAATCCTCAATTCCTACCTAAACAGGTATTATTAAAACTGATTAGATCTGAAAATTCTAAAGCGAATTAAATTAAAAATCGAGAAAATGATTTGAAAGTATTCAAAGGTGATGATGATAAGATTGCTTATCTATTATTTATCTTATCATACATATTGATATTCATCTTTGAAAATCGTTTCAGTGATGCAGTATCTGAGAAATACTGAGTAGTGGAAATTTTTTTCATAATCATAGGCATAAATATTTTATAAACTGTTAAAATAATCTCTGATTAATCAATCCCAATTAACCAGAAGAAAGTGTGTGCCTAAAATTGTGTTTTATATTATCACAAATATAGTTGCAAAAAAATAAATAATCAACATTTTTTTATGAAAATTTACAAATAAATTACCAAATCAATAATAGAACCCTCATGAATAAAGGATTTTAATCATGAAAAAATTCATTAAAGACAAAACTTTTGATATAAAAAATGATAAAATTATTGATAATAACCTATCCCAATCTGATCTTTATTAATTAAATTTTAATAAAATAAAAAAACCATCCGGAAATCCGAACGGTTTTTAGATAAGATATTTTTTAAGATTTGTATCAACACTTGTTAAACGTTAAAAAAAATTTTTATTACATAATCCTTGTTTCCTTACTATAGCTTTTTTTTAATAAACTCTTTTTCACCTTTGAATATAATTTTTTGTTGCTATTCTCAGGAAACCAGGATTATGGTAATTATTGAGGTTAAAAATTGAGGTAATTATTTCTCATTAATAAGTTCCAACTCTTTCTAAGACTGCCGAGTACGTTCTGGCTACGTTTCCATTATTAACAACATTGAGCTGATAATTTCCACCACCGGAAGCCACAATAAACATCGTATAATTAAGATTTGCAGTATTTCCTCCATCTGCACAGCCAGGTACTCCTGACCAACTTACACCTGTAGATGTTTGTGTTTCTGAAAAAGTAGGAGAATTTACACCACTTAAAGATAGGAATCCATCTCTACCTTGTATGGCTGTTCCACCAGTACTATTGGCGGCTACCCAAAATTCAACAACCGCATGATGGGTACATCCATTAGCAACTGTAACGGTAAGCCTGTGGAAACTACCATCCGGTATATTACCAATAACAAGCGTGGATGCTCCCGGAGCTGCCGTAATAATTCCTGACATCACATTTCCATGACCAGCAGGTGCCGTCTTCACGACATTACCGTTAGAATCCTGATAAATAGGGATACTTATTGATGCTCCGTTTCCGGCAGCCAGCATAGGTGTATTACGAATTCTGGCAGTCCCGTTTACATCAACATTAGCTGTAGGGTTTGTAGCTCCAATATTAATACCAAGCTGACCGTTGGAATGCAATACCATATCCGGAGCCGTTGTAGGTGTCGCTGAAGCTGTATGGAAATGCAATAATCCACCGCTTAGACCAAAACCATAGAAGTCATTTCCTGCAGCTGCATTATATATCGCCAGCTTAGCGCTAGTAACATCCGTACCAAGGTCAAGTTTGGAATTGGGAGCAGATGTACCAATCCCAACATTACCGGTAGGCGTAACACGTACTTTTTCTGTATTGTTGGTACGCAAAGCCAAGCCTTGATTATCGGTAGTTCCTACAAAATTAGTTGCAGGATTTGTTCCTGCATTTCCTAATGTATTCCAGGGCATCGTTGTAGCAGTGGCACCAGTTCCGTTGTTGGTTGCTCTCCAGCCACCGTTACTGTAAGCAAATTCCATAGCCT
>CBFGVN010000266.1:0-4887 GCA_965651845.1 uncultured Chryseobacterium sp.
ACGAGAGAATATTCCATCGGTTTTGTTCTGATCTGCTTTCTCAGATAACTTTGATCGGCTTTGCTGAGGCTCATATAATAATCATATTCTTCAAAGATTCCTTTTTTAAGGACTTCTGCCAGCTGCAATCCTTTTTTCTCCTGTCCGGAAACGATATATCCGTAAACCATTGAGCTTAATGAACGAGGATCGTTATACTTTTCAGCAGGAATTTCTTTTGAAGCTAAATCTAATAATTCAATTGCTTTTCCTTTTTGCCCCATCGTAGCTAAAGCAGCTGCAGCTCTACTTGCAGAACTTCTGTAGCTCATAATGTTTGAAGTTGCCGTTTCATCAAAATGGGTATTTAAATTTTTAAAATTACCCCATCTGAAGTTTTTCACTACGTTATATAAAGAATTGGCATCTACTCTACCCAATTCACCATCCGGAGTCTGTGGCGTGTGGATCGGAACTAATCTGTAACTGAAACCGTCAAACTGAAGATATTCATCCAGATAGAAAACATTTTCGCTGTCGTAAATACCTCCTGAAGAGAAGTTGATTGGTCTCTTCCAGTCGAAGTTAGCCAGAATATCAAGCATGATCAGATTATTTTTGTAAAGAGTATTTCCTTTATAATTAATCATGATCTGGTTTACCGTATTCGGAAGATCCGCCTGGTTGATGATTCCCGTCTGTAAAGCATTGGCTTTATTTACCGGTAAAATGAATTTATTTACAGGTAAGATATTATATTTTTCATATTTTTCTTCCCCAAAATACATTTTAAGAAGCTCATCTTTAGCAGGAGATTTATGTTTAAGGAAATTAATAGCTTCCTTCATGGTCATAGAATCCTGAGTAAGATATTTTTTGAATTCCGCAAATTCCGTTTCCGGAGCTCCTTGTTCTTTAAGCATTGAGAAAAGCCCTTCCCAGTCGTCTTTTTTCATCATATAGATCTGGTCGTTTGTTCCATCTCTATAGTCATCATGAGTTAATACTCCCGGAACTGCAGCTGCATTGTATGTTCTTCTTTTGATCTGATCAATATTCCAAGGGGTTGAGGCTAATGTAAAGTTTACCACTTTCACATCATCCCTGAATCTTTCAGTTTCCTGAATTGCCCAAACCGGATACGTATCATTATCCCCATATACAAACAAAATATCATTTTTAGGTAATGATTTTAATACTGAATACCCGTAGTCGTAAGAAGTATATCTGTTGTGTCTGTTGTGAACGTTATAGTTCTGGAAGCCCATCATGAAAGGAACTCCCAATAAAACCACTCCAGCCGCGATATTCGCTGCATTGGATTTTACTTTAGATTGTAAAAACCAAAGAATGGCTCCGGCTCCCAATCCGATCCAGATGGCAAAGGCATAGAAGGAACCTACCATCGCGTAATCTCTCTCTCTCGGTTCAAAAGGTTTTACTCCTGTATAGAAGATGATCCCCAGACTTGTTAAAACAAATAAAGATAACAGAGCATAGAATCTTCCGAAGTCTTTGTTTAATTGGAAAAAAAATCCGATTAATCCTAAAATTAAAGGTAAAAAGAAGAATTTTACTGTACTTTCATTTTTGAATTTTGCAGGCATTTTTTCCTGATTTCCCCACAAAGCATCATCAATAAAAGAAATTCCAGAGATCCAGTTTCCTCTTGTACTTTCCATGTTTCCTTCAAGGTCATTCTGGCGTCCCACGAAGTTCCACATCAAATATCTTACAAAATAATATCCGTTCTGGAATGTGAAAAAGTAATCTAAATTCTGAGACAAAGAAGGCTTCTGAACATTGATTAAATTATATGGTTTTACCTTTAAATAATCTGCCGCCGTAATAGATCCGTCCTGATATTTTTGTCTTAATTCTTCAAAAATCTGTTTCGCTTCAGGGCTGTCTGCAACATCTTCATTTCCATAATTAAATGAGAAATCCGGCGCTCCGTACATCGAAATATAGTTGGCCATTACATCTTTATCCTCATTGAACATTCTCGGCATGAAACCTACATGAGCTTTATTGAAAACATAATTGAATCGATCTCCTGTTTTTCTATACGTTCCGGTTTTCTCGTCTTTTTCGTAGATCTCGCCCGTTTTTGTTGTTTTGAAGCTTCCGTCTTCATTCTTCTCGATTCCGTTGGCATCAAGGAAAGCTGTATAATTTTGACCGTAAATTGTTGGCCAGTCACCATATTGTTCCCTGTTATAATAATCCAGCATTCCGATCGCGTTATCCGGATCATTAAGGTTCATCGGAGGATTGGCATTCGCTCTGATAGGAATTACCATCCAGCAAGAAAAACCGATCATCATGAAAACTACCGATAAAGCAGCCGTCTGATACACATTTTTCTTCATTTTTCTTGCATAAGTAATCAGGAAATAACAGATTGCAACCATTAAAATAAATGCCACAATTGTTCCTGAGTGGAAAGGCAAACCTAATCCGTTTACAAAGAAAATTTCAAGTTTCCCGAACATCGTCATGATAAGCGGGAAAATTCCTTTAAATACAATAGCTAAAATCACTAGTGTGATTACATTCGCCCAGATAAAATTTTTCCAGGTGAATTGATAATTTCTTGCATAATACACAAGACAAACTGCAGGAATCGCCAGCATACACATCATGTGAACCCCAACAGAAAGTCCTAAAATAAAGAAAATAAGAATGATCCATCTTTCATTATCCGCTGCTGCATACTCATTTGCCCATTTTGTGATTAACCAGACTAAAAGCGCAATGAACATAGATGCCATCGAATAAACTTCACCCTCTACCGCAGAAAACCAGAATGTATCTGAAAATGTAAAGCATAAAGCTCCTACAATTCCTGCAAAAAGAATAGAAATTTCCTGATGTCTTGTAATCTCATCAAAGTCTTTGTTTAAAAGTCTTCTTACGAAATGGGTAATTGTCCAGAACAAGAACAAAATCGTAAGCGCACTAAACAATGCAGACATCGCGTTGATCACGATAGAATAATTTTCGCCTTTTCCTAAAGCAAAAATGGCTGCCACAGCACCCACAATCTGGAATAATGCAGCTCCCGGAGCGTGCGTTACTTCAAGTTTTACAGCCGAGGAAATATACTCGCCACAATCCCAAAAACTGAAATTGGGTTCTATGGTGGACAAGTACGTGAAAAATGCAATGACGAAAACTACCCATCCGAGAACGGTGTTCCATTGCCTAAAAGTCCAATTTTTCATAGTATTAAATCAATTACGCGAAAATAAGGTTTTTCGACCATTATCTATTGTTTTTAACAAAATTTAAAGATTTTGGCTCACTTTTTGAAAACTTTCGTATTTAGATTATGATAGAAAAATAAATTTTAGCTATTTTAGAGGCTGAAATCAAACAAAAGTTTAGAAATAAATTTATTTTTTTGTATTTTTGCCGTCAGATTTTTATTGAAAAATAACAAATAATGAGTAATGTTTACGATAATATACTTGGCCTAATAGGAAATACTCCTATGGTGAAGCTTAATACTGTGACGAAAGATATTCCTGCAACTGTTTATGCCAAGTTAGAATCATATAATCCTGGACATTCCACTAAAGATAGAATCGCACTTCATATTATAGAAAACGCTGAGAAAAAAGGTTTATTAAACAAAGATTCTGTAATTGTAGAAACTACTTCAGGAAATACAGGTTTTTCTCTTGCAATGGTTTGCATTATCAAAGGATATAAATGTATTCTGGCCGTAAGTGACAAAACAAAGCCCGAAAAAATCGCTTATCTTAAAGCTCTTGGCGCTACTGTGTATGTTTGCCCTGCGAATGTACCCGCGGATGATCCCAGATCATATTATGAAGTTGCCAAAAGAATCGCTTCAGAAACTCCAAATTCGGTTTACATCAATCAATATTTTAATGAGCTAAATATTGATGCACATTATCAAACCACAGGCCCTGAAATCTGGGAACAGACTGAAGGAAAGGTAACCCACCTTTTCGCTTGTACGGGAACGGGAGGTACATTGTCCGGCTCTGCTAAATTCTTGAAAGAAAAAAATCCTGATATCAAAATCATTGGTGTGGATGCTGACGGATCTATCTTAAAGAGCTATCACGAAACGGGAGAAATTCATAAAGAAGATGTTCACCCTTACCAAATCGAAGGAATGGGAAAAAATCTGATCCCTTCTGCCCTGCTTTTCGATAAAGTAGATGAGTTTGTAAGAGTGAATGATGAAATGTCTGCATACAGAACCCGTGAAGTTGCCCTGAAAGAGGCCATCATGGGAGGTTATACAACCGGAGCCGTTACACAGGCGTTGTTACAGTACGCACAATCCCACGAATTTTCTAAAGACGATGTGGTTGTTCTTATTTATCCTGATCATGGTTCAAGATACATTACAAAAGTGTACAGCGACAAATGGATGGAAGAACAGGGGTTTATAAATAATTGCGTTCACAACTACGATGAAGTGTTCAAAACAGAGATTATCAAATAATTATTAAATCACGATACAAATAAAGCCTTTTTTGTAGATCATAAAAGGCTTTTTTACTTAAAAATTACTATAAAAATGTTGGATATTTTTGAAAGAATAAAAAACAATCCAGGACCTCTTGGACAATTTGCAGATTATGGAGAAGGATATTTTATTTTCCCAAGATTAGAAGGACCCATTGGGCCTAGGATGCAATTTCAGGGAAGAGAAGTAATTTTCTGGAGTGCTAATGACTATCTGGGAATGTGTAATCATCCTGAAGTTTTGGAAGCTGATGCTAAGGCGGCTGCAGAATACGGAATGTTCTACCCGATGGGAGCCAGAGCAATGTCGGGAGAGACTGAACAGCACTTGCAACTGGAGAGAGAATTGGCAGATTTTGTTCAAAAAGAATCAGCATACTTATTGAATTTCGGTTACCA
>CBFGVN010000267.1:0-4885 GCA_965651845.1 uncultured Chryseobacterium sp.
AAATGTTAAGATAAAAAAAGGACATTAATTTTTAATTTAATTTTAAAATAAAGAATATTAAATAGATAGATAGATAGGGAACAATCTGCTTGCTAAGATAACAACATGCAATATAAGGATTAACCGCTCTTTTCAGGGCGGTTTTTTATGACTTTATAATGTAATTTTTTCACCTGCAGGCATAATTCTTGTACAAATTTTACAACACCACAAAAATATTTATCATGGAAAATCAACAAGAAATATCAGTATTGAATGATCTGCTTCACATTACCAACGACAGGATTCAAGGTTTTGCAAAAGTAGAAGGAAAAATCTGGGAAAATTATCCTGATGTAAAAGACGAATACGCCCGCATGATCTCTTTCTCGAAGGTGATGAAGAACGAACTGATCAACCTCATCACAGAAAGAGGTGGCAATGCCCAGGATTCGTCTTCCGTAGCCGGAGCGCTGCACAGAACCTGGATCGATATTAAAAATTCTTTTATGTCTGCCAACGTAGAATCTACCTTAGAAAATGTAGTTTTTGGCGAAAAAGCTGCTATTGAAGCTTATGAAAATGCCTTGAAAAGTGGAGATCTTTCCTCAGAAAGTTCAAAAACCGTCTCCGATCAATTAAAACACATCAGAGATTCTTATCATCAGTTTAAAAACATGGAAGATTATAAAAAGAAAGACTAAAAACATAAAACTCATTTATTCTTTACTTGATTAAATAAGACTTCGCCATACAAAATGTCTGTTTCGGAGTCTAGTTTGTCCATTTGAGCATCATTGTCATTTGGATCGTTGTATCGTACCAATACCTTTGTCGAGCAATTTAGAAATATCTCTAAAGCAAAAAAAATATTAACTAAAATTTTTTAAGACAATGGAAAATGCAATTCAAAACGAAAAAGTAATTTACACAGGTTCCACTATTACAATTGGTGGAAGAGGGGGTTCAGCAAAAAGTACAGACGGAAAACTGGATGTGAAACTTACTGCTCCCGGAGCGATCGGAGAAGGAACAAACCCGGAACAGCTGTTTGCGGCAGGCTGGTCGGCATGTTTTATCGGAGCAATGGGAAAAGCTGCTGCTGCTAAAGACATTAAATTCCCTGCAGATGCAACTGTACATGCAGAAGTAGACCTGGTTTTATCAGAAACAGACGGATATTCTTTAAAAGCTCGTCTAAACATCAGCCTTCCGGGAATTGACAGCAAAACGGCAAAAACTATCGCAGAAGCAGCACACTCTTTATGCCCTTATTCTAAAATGGTAAAAGGTAATATACAAGTAGAAACCAATATCCTTTAATTACAGGATCATTTGGATAGTATCTATTACCGGAGTAATCTAATTTATAATTAAAAATTCTATGGGAAAAGCACAACAGACAAAGCAACTGATTATTGAAAAATCGGCTTTACTATTTAACAAAAAAGGAATTGCAGGAACAAGCCTCAGCGACATTCTCGAAGTCACAAAGCTCGCCAAAGGAAGTCTGTACGTTCATTTTGAAAATAAAGAAGCCATTTCCCATGCCGTTGTAGAATACTATATCGACAAGCAGTTGAAACTTATGAATGCTGCTTTAGCGGGCAGTGGAAGTGTAAAAAAGAGACTCTTTGATTATTTTGAAGTCTTTTTGAATCCGGAAATTCCGCCTTTTGAAGGAGGCTGTCCTTTCTTAAACTTAGGAATGGAAGTAGATGACACCAATGATGTATCAAGAAGAAAGATCAAGAAAACAATAGATACTATCCATAAAAAAATTAGAACGACTATCCAGGAAGGTATAGACAACAGAGAATTCAGAAATAAATGGAATGCCGAAGAATTTGCCATAAAAGCCTATGCCATGATCGAAGGAGCTATCATGATGAAAAAAATCACAGGTAGTGTAAAACAGATGAAAACTATCGAAAAACTCTTAAAAATGGAAGTTGAAGAAAATCTGTTATAATTTTTTTTATCTAAAAAATGACCGATCGGTCGTTTTTCATCAAACCCTTAAAAATCTTGTTATTATGAAAAACTCAAACAAAACCGTAAAAGTTGCCGCCGTGCAGATCAGCCCTGTATTATACAGCAAACAGGGAACTATTGATAAAATAATCAATAAAATTATTGAATTGGGAGAAAAAGGGGTAGAATTCGCCACTTTCCCGGAGACCATAATTCCTTATTATCCATACTTCTCCTTTATTCAGGCACCTTATGCGATGGCACAGGAACACCTGAAATTGTTGGAAGAATCTATCGTTGTCCCTTCTGCAGATACAGACGCGATCGGGAAAGCCGCTAAAGAGGCCAATATGGTTGTTTCCATCGGAGTGAATGAACGTGATGGCGGAACCATCTATAATACACAGCTTCTTTTCGATTCAGATGGAACACTGATCCAGCGTAGAAGAAAATTAACCCCGACTTACCACGAAAGAATGGTTTGGGGACAAGGAGATGCATCAGGTCTCAGAGCCGTAGACAGCGCTGTGGGAAGAATAGGGCAGTTGGCTTGTTGGGAACATTACAATCCATTATTCCGTTATGCGATGATTGCGGATGGTGAACAAATTCATTCGGCAATGTATCCGGGTTCATTTCTGGGATCTTTACACAGCGAACAAACAGAAATTAACGTTCGTCAACATGCCATGGAATCTGCCTGTTTCGTAGTTTGCGCAACTGGCTGGCTGGATGAAGAACAGCAAAAACAGATTGCTCAGGATACAGGAGGCCCAATCGGTCCTATTTCAGGGGGATGTTTCACAGCAATTATCAATCCTGAAGGTCAGATTATCGGAGAACCGATAAAATCAGGAGAAGGAGAAGTAATCGCCGATATCGATTTATCTAAAATAGATTCCCGCAAACGTCTGATGGATGCAAAAGGTCATTACAGCCGTCCCGAACTGGTAAGTCTTGTGATCGACCGCACTCAGGCTTCTCAGGTACATGATATCAGTATCGACGGGCAGATTTCTGCATCGGCACAAATTATTTCAGAATAACATTTAAAAATCAAAATTATTTAAACAAACAAAATGAAAACAATAAACCATCTCTCCCGATTATTATTCACAGGAGCATTAATGGTACAATTTGCCATTGCTTCAGCTCAAAATAAAACAGAATTAAAAAATGATGAAACCATCCGTCCATTTAAAGTAAATATTTCAGATGCTGAAGTGAAAGACCTTCGTCAACGTGTTTTACAGACAAGATGGCCATCCAAAGAATTGGTAAATGATGAAAAGCAAGGGGCAAAACTTGCCAAAATGCAGGAACTCGCCCAATATTGGGGAACAAGCTACGACTGGAAAAAAGCTGAAGCAAGATTAAACTCTTACCCTCAGTTTAAAACTAAAATAGACGGAATAGACATTCACTTTATCCATGTAAAATCAAAACATAAAAATGCGATGCCGCTGATATTAAGTCATGGTTGGCCAGGATCTGTGTTCGAATTCATGGGAGTGATAGAACCTTTGACAAATCCTACTGCTTATGGAGGAAAAGCCGAAGATGCATTTGATATTGTGATCCCTTCATTGCCTGGTTTTGGATTTTCGGGTAAGCCTGCAGTAGAAGGTTGGGGTAACGACCGTATTGCAAAAACATGGATTGCTTTAATGAAACGTCTTGGCTACAAAAATTATGTGGCGCAAGGAGGTGACTGGGGTGCAGGAATTGTTCACTCAATGGCTTTACAGGCTCCACAGGGATTATTGGCAATTCACAGCAATCTTCCTGCTACATTACCCATCGAAGCAGGAATGGCTTTAGGTGGAAATACAATACCGGAAAGCTTTTCACACAAAGAACGTGTCGCTTTTGAACAATTAAATAATGTCATCAAAACAGGAGGCTTTATCTACAAAACAACAATGGAAGGAAGACCACAGGGAGTGAGCTATTCTATTTCAGATTCTCCGGTGGGGCTTGCAGGATGGTTTTTCCTACACCCGGGCTTTGATGAATGGTCTTTCGGAAAAGATCCGAAACAGTTGCCGACAAGAGATCAGGTTTTGGATGATATTTCATTATACTGGCTCACAAATTCTGCTTCTTCAGCCGCACAGATCTATTGGGAAAACAGAAATATCAGCATCATCAGTGCAGGAATGATGCAGTCTGATAAAATCACGATTCCTGTTGCCGTTACAACCTTCCCTAAAGATGTCTATGCATCTCCTGAGAGCTGGGCAAAACGTGCTTACAAAAAACTTATATATTTCCATGAAGTTGACAGAGGTGGTCATTTCGCAGCTTGGGAACATCCACAGCTTTTCTCGGAAGAATTGAGAGCCGCTTTTAAATCAGTACGATAATACCAATAAAAGGGCAACGGATATTGCTGCTGCCCCTATTTTTTTAACCTTAATAAAAAAGAAATGAAATTTTTAAACAAATTAATCATTAAAGTTATCTACATCCTTTGTATAACTATCTATTTTATCCCTGTAAAAAGTTTCTCGCAACAAACAGGAATTACACGGACAAATCTTCAGAGATATGACTTACAGGCTTCAGGATATGAAACCATCCAGGCAAGAATTGATTTTGAAACAGGCACTTCCTTTGGCATGCATTCGCATCCGGGTGAAGAGGTAATCTATGTACTGGAAGGAACTTTCGAATACCAGATAGAAGGTGAACAGCCTGTTATTTTAAAAGGCGGAGAAGTTCTTTTTATTCCGGCAGGGAAAAATCATTCCGCCAAAAATATTGGCAACAACAAAGCCAGCGAACTCGCTACATATATTGTACAAAAAGGAAAGCAGCTGCTTGTTATGAAAAAATAGTATTTCAATTTTATTATTAAAAATTATGAAACAGAGATTAGCAGGAGCGTTCATCATGGGCTTCATCACGACAGGTATTATTTCATTTACGT
>CBFGVN010000268.1:0-4869 GCA_965651845.1 uncultured Chryseobacterium sp.
CGAAGTTGGAATTTTCTCTTACTTTGAAATTTTCCATTTTCCCTTCAGAATTCGGGAACGAAATAATGATCTCTGATTTTTCTCCGGCAGCCAGTCTTTTTGGTGCGTTGGCCAGAGCATTTTTCAATCCATTAATATTCAGGCTGTAGACCTTAGGATTGATAATGTTTGTTTTGTTTTCAAAGATCTCGGATGTTGTTTTTCTTGGACTTTCAGACCAGAGACGATCGGTCTGCGCGAAAGAAATGCCCGTTATCAGAAGCATTCCAATCATGGATAATTGTTTTTTCATATAAATTCTCTTTTGATTGTGGAATATCAAAGCTAATAAAAAATAGGATACGGAAAAAAAAATTCAATTATGAAAAACAAAATTTTTTAAGAAAATTTTAGAATATTTATTTAAAATATTATGCAATACATTGAATATGCTTGAATTTGTATTTTCTCAAAAAAAGAAAATAGCACCCGCAAAATACGAGTGCTATTCGGTTTTATGAATGATATAATTCTAAATTTCTAAAACTTGTCGTCGGCAGTTGGTCCGTACAATCCGGGAACTTTATTTCCTGTAGATCTTAAATAAACCACCAGCTCACCTCTGTGATGATACAAATGATTATACAAAAACGAGCGAATCACCTGAATTTTTGGCATAGGAGGGAAGAGTACATTTCCACCCATTTCCATTTTCCATTCATTAAAATAAGTATTTTCATCTGAGTTTTCTAAAACTTTATGAGCTTTAGCAACATTTTCCTCAAATTTTGCTACAATATTTTCTGCCTTAGAGATGTCTCCTTTATCATAGTGATAAGTTCCCATGTCGAAAACATCCTGATTAAAAGTAGATTCGAACCAGTTGTAAACTTCTGCAATGTGGGAAGCAAGCTGACCTGTTGTCCAGTTGATTTCAGAAGGTTTAAAATCTAAAGCGCTGTCCGGAATTGCCTGTAAAAGTCTTCTCGTGCTTTCTGCTTCATACAGAAACTCGCCTAATAATGCCTGTTTGATCATTTGTATGTTTTTTTAAATAATTTATTTCGTGATATCTCTTCCGATCACCAATCTTTGGATCTCAGAAGTACCTTCACCAATCGTGCAAAGCTTAGAATCTCTGTAGAATTTCTCGGCAGGGAAGTCTTTTGTATAACCGTAGCCCCCGAAAATCTGAACTGCATTATTGGAAATCCTTACACAAGCTTCAGAAGCATACAATTTTGCCATAGCTCCTTCTCTTGTCATTTTCTGCTTAGCATTTTTTAAAGTCGCAGCTCTTTGGATCAATAATTCAGCAGCATCAATTTCCGTTGCCATATCCGCTAACATAAAGTTGATAGCTTGGAATTCTGAAATCGATTTTCCGAACTGGTGTCTTTCTTTAGCATATTTTAAAGCAGCTTTGTAAGCTCCTCTTGCCGTTCCTAAACTTAAGGCAGCGATAGAGATTCTACCTCCGTCAAGGATTTTCATCGCCTGCTTGAAACCTTCTCCTACTTCACCTAATCTGTGAGAATCCGGGACACGAACGTTATCAAAAATTAATTCTGCTGTTTCAGAAGCTCTCATTCCCAGTTTATTTTCTTTTTTACCGGAAGTAAAACCAGGCATTCCTTTTTCTAATACGAAAGCTGTTGAATTGTTTTTTGCTCCTTTTTCACCTGTTCTTGTCATTACAACGGCAATATCACCGGAAATAGCATGAGTAATGAAGTTTTTAGCGCCATTAATGATCCATTCGTCACCGTCTTTTACAGCTGTTGTAGACATTCCTCCCGAATCTGAACCTGTATTGTGCTCCGTAAGTCCCCAAGCTCCGATTACTTTACCAGAAGCCAGCTGAGGAAGCCATTTATTTCTTTGTTCTTCGTTTCCGAATTCGTAAATATGATTAGTACAAAGTGAATTGTGTGCTGCCACCGAAAGCCCGATAGACGGATCCACCTGAGAAATCTCATCAAGGATCGTAACATACTCATGATAACCAAGACCAGAACCTCCATATTGCTCAGGAATCACAATCCCCATAAAACCCATTTCTCCTAACTGATGAAATAAATCTTTCGGGAAAGTCTGACTTTCATCCCACTCCATAATATTAGGTCTAATATTCTTTTCAGCAAATTCTTTTGCCGTTTCCGCTATCATTTTAATGTTGTCAATAGTCTCTGTATTCATATAGATAAATAGTTAGTTCCCAAAGATAACCAAATTGGCTGAACGTCCAAAAAAATTAT
The DNA here is from genome assembly GCA_965651845.1 of uncultured Chryseobacterium sp. Lineage (GTDB taxonomy): Bacteria > Bacteroidota > Bacteroidia > Flavobacteriales > Weeksellaceae > Chryseobacterium. The sequence goes on from CBFGVN010000268.1 coordinate 2,238, forward strand.
TTAAACCATAGCATACCTTTCGCAAAACTTTAATTTTCAATTTTTTATATTTTAAGAATTAATCATTTTTTAATAAATATTTCCGAACTTTCAGTATATTTATTTACTATTTTAGCCACCCAATTTTTTAGCAGCATGAAAAAACTTTTATTTTCTATATTTTTAATTTCATCTTATTTTGCAGCTCAGGCTCCTGCAGGATATTACGATGGAACAGCAGGTTTGACGGGCTATGCCCTGAAATCGAAACTTCATGATATTATTTCGGCGAAGAATATCAACTGGCATTATGGTGACCTTACCAATTATTATAATCAGACAGATTTAGATAAATATTATGATCATGATGCAACCAATACGACTTTATTATTGGATATCTATTCTGAGATCCCGACAGGTCCGGATGCTTATGAATATACAACTGCTAATATTATTGGAAGCGCAGGATCGGAAGGTTTGGGGTGGAATAGGGAACATATGATGCCTCAAAGTACATTCTACAGCAATTATCCCATGTATTCCGATTTATTTTATGTAGTTCCGACGGATGCAAGAATTAATCAGCTGCGAAGCAATTATCCTTACGGAATGGTAGGTTCTACTATATATTATACGTTTACCAATTCTTCCAGAATCGGAAATTGTGCAATTCCCGGTACGACTTATACAGGACGTGTTTATGAACCAATCAATGAGTTTAAGGGAGATGTCGCGAGAAGCTTACTCTATTTTGCGGTAAGATATGAAGGCAAATTAGGTACTTTTAATTTTAATAATAATGCGAATCCCGCTTCTGATACCAATCCGCTTGATGGAACGGAAGAGCGCTCTTACGATCCTGCATATATTGCGATGCTTCTTCAGTGGCACAACCAAGATCCTGTGTCTCAAAGGGAAATCGACAGGAATAACGCAGTTTATACTTACCAACAAAACCGAAATCCTTTTATTGAAAATACAAGTTGGGTAAATGACATTTGGGGACAAACTCCGGATGTTATCGTTCCACAAACTCCAACAAATTTAACGGTTATCCAAAACAGCGCCTATTTTGCAACCTTGAGCTGGACTCCAAGTTCCAGTACGGATGTAATTGGCTATAAAATTTACCAAAACGGAACTTTGGTTGGCGCAACGAAAAATACCACGTTCAGTGCAGATCATTTGACGCCTTCTACAGCATATAATTTTACGGTAAAAGCTTATGATAATGGTTATCTGCTTTCACCTGACAGCAATACAGCTTCTATAACGACTTTAGCAACAGATATTTATGCTAAAGATTTAATCGTTACAAAATACTTGGAAGGGACTTCAAATAATAAAGGTCTGGAAATCACGAATAAAACGGGACATCCCGTGAATTTAAGCGATTACAGATTATCCATTCAATTCCCGAGCGGAGGCAATTATTATTTCCCTGACCCGTATGAGCTGGAAGGGATTCTTCAAAATAACGAAACAGCAGTAGTCCTAAATCCGAATGCTAATTTTTCCTGCTACACCATCAATCAGGCAAGATTTGTAACGGCAGCACCTCAAATGACCTATTCGGGAAGCCAATATTTGGAATTAAGATATAAAAACTCAACCGTTGATGCGATCGGGGTTTCCAGTACAAATAATTCTTCTGTTTTAGGAAACGTTTCTTTATACAGAAAATTTAATATCAATCAGCCAACAACAACGTTTAACATTAATGAATGGGATTCTTACGCAAGCGATTATTGTCTTAATTTAGGAACACTTTCTGCATCTGATGTCATCTTAGCCGGAAATGATTTTAAAATATATCCAAATCCTGTTCACGATCATATTTTTGTGAATGGAAAGATTGAAAATATAAAATCAGCTCAGATTTTGGATTTCTCAGGAAAATTGATGTATTCTGAAAATTTACCTTTTAAAAATAAAAATAACATTTCTGTTCAAAATCTTTCCACAGGTTCTTATTTATTGAATTTGGACGGAAAGGTTTATCAGTTTATTAAGAAATAGAATTTAATTTTAAATAATATTGAGATGCTTCGACAGGCTCAGCATGACATTCCTAATACTACCTGTTTAATTTTAACAGTTGTTTTGTAGGGGTGTCATGCCGAGCTTGTCGAAGCATCTTTACATAATATATAAATATTTGTGAAATTTGTGTGAAAATTAGCGTTATTTGTGTTTAAATAACACACATAAAACCCGTGCCTTACAATATTATCGATATAAGCAGATTCACTAATAATCAATATCTATAAGGGTTTCTACTTATATCTTTTATTTATAAGTAATTATGCTTATATTTGCAAAATGATAGCGGTCATTACCGGAGATATTATAAATTCACAACATGCGGAAACAGAGGTTTGGATTACCAGACTCAAAAATCTTCTCGAAAATTGGGGAAGCGCTCCCGAAACATGGGAAATCTACAGAGGCGATGAATTTCAGCTTAAATGTAATATCGATGACGTTTTCTGGCGTTTCTTAGCCATAAAATCACTTATCAGAAGTCAGGAAAATTTAGATGTAAGAATTGCCATTGGTCTCGGTGAAGAAAATTTTTCCTCTTAAAAAATCACGGAATCCAACGGAACGGCATACGTATATTCCGGAAGATTATTAAATGATCTGAAAAGCG
>CBFGVN010000269.1:0-4858 GCA_965651845.1 uncultured Chryseobacterium sp.
TTACCTTGCTTTTAAAGGAGGAAAACAGGAATTGTATGTTCGCTCTATCAAGCTGTTTGCTGAAAGTTTTAATCAAAAAATCAGTCAGGCTGTTGAGAATTCTGATGACCAGATCGAATTTATAAGACAATTTTTCTTAAGACTTGCTGATGCCGACGACTGTGATATCGAAAGAGGATGTTATCTTGGGAACGCCCTTGTACAGCTTTCTGAAAAGGATGATGATATTAAAAAAATTACCGCAGCACTGTTGAAAGGATTGCAGAAAATTTTTGCGAAAGCCATCAGAAAAGCTCAGGAAAACAACCAGCTGAAAACCAAAGAAGATCCGGAAATACTGGCTTGGCACCTCACCAATCTCTGGAACGGAATTCACGTCACAAGACGCATGGAAAGTTCTCCGGAAATCCTGCGCTCCATGATAAAAATGAATTTGAGAATGCTGGAGTGATAAGGAGGGAAGCTGGAGGTTTGAAGCTGGAGATTATTAACAGTATGAAGATAACTTCCAACATCCCTCATCCAGCTTCCAGCTTAAACAAAATAAAATTTTTTTACTCAATTTTGTACCAAATAGTACAATTTATAAATTTAAATATAACTTAAACAAAACAAATTATTATGAACATTACAAACAACACCATTTTGATTACCGGCGGAGGTTCAGGAATTGGTTTAGAAATCGCAAAAGCATTAGGTCCCGAAAATAAAATTATCATTGTTGAAGGAACTAAAGAAAAAGTAGAAGCTGCAGCAAAAGATTTAGAAAATGTTTTCACTATTCAGGCGGATATTACGAATGAAAATGACATCAACAGATTGTACGACGAAGTAAAAAATACTTTCGGAGGTTTGAATATCCTGATCAATAATGCAGGTCACGCTCATTATTACACGATTTCAGAAAATTCTGACACGTACAGCAAAGCATTGGCTGAGTTTACAACAAATTATTTTGCACCGATAAGACTGACAGAAAAATTTCTTCCTCTATTGAAAGAACAAACTGAAGCAGCTATTGTGAACGTTTCTTCGATTGTAGGCTTTGTTCCGGGCTCTCACGTTCCGACGTATTCAGATTCAAAAGCAGCACTTCACTCTCACACAAGAATTTTGAGATATCAGCTGGCAAAAGACAGCAATGTAAAAGTGTTTGAATTAATGCCACCTTTAGTAAACACAGATTTTTCCGTAGAAATCGGAGGCAGAGAAAACGGAATCCCGGCTTCGGATGTGGCTAATGACTTTGTAAAAGCACTTCAGGAAAATATCTACGAAATTCGTGTAGGAAATACAGGCTTGTTGTACGATAATTTCTTTGCCGCTTCGGAGGGCGCTTTCGCTACTTTCAATAATTAAAAGTCTTTCCTGAAAAGGAATATTCCATATATTTTATTTGATCTCTCGCGGTTTTTCGTGAGGGATTTTTTTGTTTTGATATTTGTTTATTTAAATTTTCTAAATTTGAAAAAACCATGAAATAAATTCAAAGATGACAAATCATATAATTTTTTTAGATACAAGTATTTTTGAATCTGAAAACTATTTTGAAGGAAGAAATATTAACCTACTATTACATTTATCTCAACAAAATTTAATTGATTTAAAAATTACTGATATTGTTTATAGAGAAATAATAAATAGACTTGCAAATCATGTTATAAGAGCGACAAACCTTTTTAAAACACAAAAAATAAGTTTTGAAAATGAAGCAAGGATATTAAGGAATATAAATATACTTAATGAACATTTTAAAAAAGTTGATTTTAAACAAATTAAGGAGAACGCAGTTTTAGAAATAAAGCAAAAATTTGAAGAAATATTAAAAAATAATTCAATTGAAATTATTGATACGAGCATTGCAAATCTAAAAGAAATTATTGATAATTACTTTGAAACCCAACCGCCATTTAAAGAAGGTGCAAAAAAAACAGAATTTCCTGATGCAATAAGTGTAAACTCGATAAAATTATGGTGTATTAAAAATTCAAAAACCTGCTTTTTTATTTCTAATGATAAAGACTTCGAACATTACAAAGATCAAAATATTAATTGCAATTATAACTTATCATCTATACTCGAATTTCTTTATAAAGAAAATAATGATGTTCAGTCCGAAGTAATTTCTAAAATATATGATAAATTAAAAAATGAGGTACAAAGTTACTTATATTCTGATTCAACAATCCTTAATAGCTTAGAGAGTTCTGTTTATAATTATATAAATGATGATCCTTGGTATGAGGATGTTACAGTGAATTTTGTCGATGTAGAAGAAGTAGAAATAGATATTGCAATAATTAATGAAATTAAAGAAAAAGAATTTACATATGAAATTGAAGCTAACATAACTTTTACAGTTGAAACTGATTATATTGATTTAACTCAAGCTTTCTACGATAGAGAGGATAATTTTTGGTTAGGAGAAGAAAGAAAATCGGGAGTTAAAAGATTTCAAGCCAATGTGATTGTATATCCTATTTTTGAATATAATCTTAATACAATTACAGGTGAGTTTATAGAATTCGCTGATTATGAAGTTAGAGATATTGAAGAATTATAGTTTTAACCTGACCTCCACAACAAACAAAAATTGAACCCCACAACAAAATCGTCACTCCAAATATTCCCCAACTTTGTATTGTAAAATTTAAATAAAAATGGAAAATACAAAGAAAACAGTTTTGGTAACGGGAGGAACAGGATTTTTGGGAGTCCATACAGTTCTGCAGCTTTTACAGCAAGGGTATGAAGTAAGAACAACTCTTCGCTCACTTTCAAAAAAAGAAAGTATTTTAAAAGCATTACAAGAAGGCGGAATTACAGATTTCTCGCACCTTTCATTCATTGAAGCTGATCTTACAAGCGATAACAACTGGGATGAAGCCGTAAAAGGTTGCGATTATGTCCTTCACGTCGCATCACCCTTTCCTGCACAGGATCCTAAGGATGAAAATGAGCTCATCATTCCGGCAAGAGACGGCGCATTGCGTGTTTTGAAGGCATCCCGTGATGCGGGAGTGAAGAGAGTGGTTTTAACGTCTTCCTTTGCGGCAGTCGGATACAGCATCAACATTGAAAACCATGTTTTCACGGAAGAAGACTGGACGGATGCGAATGCTGAACTTCCAGCTTACATCAAATCGAAAACGATCGCCGAAAAATCTGCCTGGGAATTTGTTGAAAAGGAAGGAAATGGACTGGAACTTACGGTAATCAACCCTGTTGGAATTTTTGGCCCTGCCTTTGGCGGAATTACTTCTGCTTCATTAGATATTGCAGTTTCCGGAATTTTAAACGGAACGCTAAACTATACTCCTACCTTCACGATGGGTGTTGTGGATGTAAGAGATGTTGTGGATATTCACATCAAAGCAATGTTGAGCCCGAAAGCAGACGGAGAACGTTTTATCGCCACTTCAGACGGAGTGATGAGCTTTTACGACGTTGCCGAACTCTTCAAAAAAGAAAGACCTCAATACACGAAAAATATTCAGAAATTAGACCCTATCGGTGAGGAATTCTACAAAGAAATGTCTAATGAAAAAGCAAAAACCATCCTCAATTGGAAGCCAAGAAGCCGGGAAGAAGCATTGCTGGCAAGTGCGGATAGTTTGATGAAAAAATCATAAATTTATCATTGATTTTAACGACATAGAAATTGAAATTCAACAATCTGCACTCCTGTCATTTAGGTCCTGAAATTTCACCGGAACAATTTATTCCGGAGCATTTCTTTTTGTTTCTGCTGAAAGGCTCAATGGTGTCGTATGATGGCTATAAGCATTACAACATGAAACCCGGCGACTACTGTATCGCAAGGAAAAACCACCTGGTACGCTACACAAAATATAAAGAGGATGACCAGTTTGAAAAAGTAATCATCGCTTTTGATGAAGCTTTTTTGAAAAAGTTTCTGGAACGCCATCCTTATCAGCCCGAACCTACGGATAATGATGATTCATTCTTATTCATTCAGGAAGATAAGCTGATTAAAAATTTTATCCGGTCTTTAGAGCCTTATTATAACGGAACGGAGCAGTTGGATGATGTTTTTGTTGATATTAAGCGTGAAGAGCTGCTGATGATTTTATTAAAGAATAATCCTGATCTGAAGAATATTTTCTTTAATTTCAATATTCCGCATAAAATTGATCTTGAACTTTTTATGAATCATAATTACAAATTCAATATCAGCCTGGAACGTTTTGCTTTTATGACAGGAAGAAGTTTGTCCACTTTTAAAAGGGAGTTTAAAGCAGTTTTCAACACTTCACCAGGAAAATGGTTGATGAACAGAAGACTTCAGGAAGCGTATTTTCTTCTGGATAAAGAACATAAAAAACCGACTGATATTTATGTTGATCTTGGTTTTGAAGACCTTTCTCACTTTTCATATGTTTTTAAAAAGGAGTTTGGAGTTTCGCCTTCGGAGGTTGGGAAATTGAAGGTTTAAGGTTATCAGTTTTAAATAGCTTCTTAATATTTTTCGGCTACACAAAAAGTAGATTCGGCTACGTAGAACTTTCCTGCAATACGAAACTTTGTTTCAATAAAAAAATCAAACAAAATGAAAATTATTGTAACAGGTTCATTAGGAAATATCAGTAAACCATTAACCGAAGAATTAGTAAGCAAAGGCCACGATGTCACGGTTATCAGCAGCAATCAGGAAAGAAAATCAGCCATTGAAAATCTGAGAGCAAAGGCAGCGATCGGAACGATGGAAGATGTAGACTTTCTTACTGAGACTTTCAAAGGGGCAGATGTTATTTATGCCATGGAAGCTATAAATCATGGAGCTTTTTTTAATCATGAAATTGATCTTCTTACTGTGCCGAAGACCTTCATCCCTCGA
>CBFGVN010000270.1:0-4857 GCA_965651845.1 uncultured Chryseobacterium sp.
AAAAGGAACATTTTTCAACGCAATTCTTTTTGAAACCGGGATCTCGATTAAAATAATATTTAGTATTTATATTACTGTTCATTTTCAGGAAAAAGACTAGTCTTAATCTTGAAAAGAGTGAGTTATTCCCTTTATTTTAATCTAATTATAGGGATATATTTGTCTCATCAAACGGATATCGACTAAACCTATGAACTGATTATTCCTACAGATAATAAAAAACAAATAAAATTTTTATAGATGAAAACTAAAATTATTTTCGCATGTTTTGCGTCAAATCTTGCTTATGCACAGATTGGTATTAATACAAGTAGGCCCGCAGTATCCCTAGATGTTGTGGCAAAACGAGCTGATGATTCTACCTCAGAAGGTATTATTGCTCCGAGACTAACTGGAGATCAAATAAAATCTACTGATGCAAGAGATACAACGCATCAGACTGGAACTTGTATATGCAATGAATGCCGTAAACATTCCAACAGTATTGTATTATAGTACATCTAATAATTAATTTGTGTCTTAGTACCAGCTTTGTGGAAATAAGACAATATAGTACGGTTAAAGAATAATAATTAGTCTTTATATCGTTCAAATATGCCTAATTCAGGTTTGAAAAAAGGTTTTTAACATGACCATCAAGAACCAATTTCATCCCGTTTACAGTTGTATAGTATAGAATAGGTTCGTTAATCCATTTTTTTCAATATCTGCTTTTAATTGATTATATAGATTTGAATCTGCAATGGTAAGAAAATAGTTCTGAAACTGTTGTTAGATCACTGTATTGACATTGTAACATTATAGATGTTTTTATATAAGGGAGTTTTGAGATTAATTGAGATTTGGTCTGATTGATTGATGCAGTCCCTCAGGCTTGAATTGATAATTTGTATCAATCAAATTATTCCTTTCTTCATAAAAGATTATGAGAACAGAACAATTAAGTGATATTGCTAAACAGGAATAATTTTTTTTCATGATTAAATTTTTTTGGATTTTATTAAAAATCATAAATCTATTTAGCATTTATAAAAGAACTATAACTCTTCGCGTTAAGCAAAGAGTTATAGAAGCAAATATTAGCAGTATAAGTTTTCTATTTTATACGACTAATTATGGTAATATTACCTTTAGTATTAGAAATGTCTAATTTCTACTCTTTCTATGATCCCCCCTATTGGCTGGTATAGCAATCCATTTCCATTAGGTCTATATAGAATTTAATATGAAAATTCTAATATCATGATAGCTTTTCTTTTAGTTTAATTACTCGAACGTTTCATTTAAAGTATATTAAAATTTGTTTGCTACTTATTAAATCAATATATTTGCAAAATAATTTGAGAAATAAATCATCTTGTTTCCAAAGGTGGAATAATCGGTTACCTAGAAGATTAAAAATCCTTACAACCTTTTAACAGAGGTATATAAGTGATAATGAATATATTCCTGGAGAAACCACATAAAACCACCTTTACAGGTGGTTTTCTTTTCAAAATTGTAAAGGTTGATAATTATTATTACTTTTGCATCACTTCAAAAAAAGAAGTAAAAATTAAATGGTTTCTTAGCTCAGTTGGTAGAGCAATGGATTGAAAATCCATGTGTCCCTGGTTCGATTCCTGGAGAAACCACAAGAAATGAGACAATTTCTAACAAACCCCCTCAAATTGTATGATTTGAGGGGTTATTTTTTGACCTTATATCAAAATAAGTCAAATCCTCTCAAATTGAAGGTGACCTTTTCGGTGACCTACAAATTTTGACTTCTTTCTTCGTACAGTAGTAAAATGCAATTCTACGGTAAAGCATACTAAGAATTTAGCGAAAAATTCTCAAAATAAGTTACCAGAATAATTGGATGAAAAAGATTTAGTAATGTACTACAAAGGAAAATTTAATGACGTAAACACAAACTACCTTACAGAAGAGGAAATAAAAACCATCCGGGATAACATGCTTAGCCTGTTAGACTAAAGAACTTCGGGTAAACATATAACACAATAAGGATAAATTACAAAAACTTGTAATATATTTGTTTAAATAAACTTAACCCAGATTGTTAGTGAAGCTAGCTTGCATTATTCTTATTTTTTTCACACTATTTTTTTCAGCTCAAGGTTATACTTCTCAGTGGTATGGCATGGATCAGGGCCTTCCTCACAACAGTATAAAAGATATTACAAAGGATAAATATGGCTTTATATGGTTATCCACAGATGGTGGAGTATTAAGATATGATGGAAAGAATTTCCTTATATATAATAATCTAAAAACAAAAACCCTAAATTTTAAAGAGTTTTTAAATTATGGGAATGGAGAAATCATCTGTTATAATAATGATATTAAAGACTGTGTCCTGATATCAAATAGAACAGCAAAAGTTTTGCCTCAAGAAAAAGTTCCTTGGCCTAATTTACTGATAGGTAATAAACAATATAAAAGGTTTTTTAAAACCAATTTCACAGAAAATTTTTATCCGGATGTTGAATATTATTTCATACAGACTAATTCAGAAAAGTATTTTTTTCGTGATAATCATATAGAATATCAAAAAAATGACGGAATAAGAAAGACAATTGGTACAGACTTTTTATTAAAAAATCTCAGGAATTCTTTTGAGAAAAATGGGATTATTTATATTGCTGATCCAAAAAAAAGAAAAACAATCATCCTTAAAGGAGATAAAATATTTTACGATAATAAGCCTTCTTTGTTTAATAATCCTAGAACAAGAATATATTGGCATCAAGGCAATAAGCAAGCATTTGTAATCAATAATGATAATATTTACTTATGCAAAACAGTTAATGGTAAGATTACTCTTAATTTTATATTTAAATATAAAAATATTGATGATGGTTTTTTAAATTGTATGTTTTATGATGAAGAGTCACATAAAATGTACTTTGGTAATTTAGTGAAAGGGCTCAACATTGTTAATCTTTCTAATTTTTATATCTCCCAAAAGAACATACCATTTTCCGGTGAATTTGTTTATGAAGCACTGCCGTATACAACCAACTCCGTGATTTCAAAACAAGGATTTGAGTACTTCAAAAATAAAGTTGGTAAAGTCTATTCTGCTTCTTTTAATTATGATAAACGCTATCTCTTATATGATAATTCTTATAACCTTTTATATGTAGAATTTAATAAGATTCATAGAAGATATAAAACTTCTCTTTATCAGAAGCATGATTCTATCAGCTTTCCTAACCGTAATGTTGAAGGTTTATTTAAAATAAATAAATACTTTGCAGCAAAGACGTCAGACAGGAAATATGGATATTATTATCTGACCATATTTGCCAATGATCAGTTTAAAGAGATCAAAAATTCCTTCAGAATTAATGATAATATTAATTCCGTTCAAGAATACAACAATAGTTCTATATATGTTGGAACAACCAATGGAATTTATCTTCTCTCACTTTCTAAAAATAAAATTATAAAACATTTTGCGAAGGGTTTACCGATAAAAGAAATTCAGCGGACAAGAGATGGAAATTACTGGTTCACCACCCACAATAAAGGCTTTTATCTTATTAAAAATGAAAATGCCATTAGAATGCCTGATGATAAAGACGGATACATAGCCAGTGCTCATCATATATTGGAAGATGGTAATGGGTTTTTCTGGATTTCTTCAAATAATGGTTTATATAAAGTGTCTAAAAAAATACTTTTAGATTATACCCGGAATAAAAAAACAGCTGTAACGTATTACCGATACACCAAAGAAGATGGCTTACTGAATAATGAATTTAACGGAAGTGCTAGCCCGAGTGGAAATATTCTGAAAAATGGAGAGTTTGTATTCCCTTCGATGGTGGGATTTGTGTTTTTTAATCCTGATGAAATTAAAACCTATTATCCAAAAAGCAATCAACTTTTTATAGAAAGAGCTAGAGCCGAAAAAGAAAATATCCATTTTAAAGACACATTACGCTTGAAAAGTGATTATAAAAGCGTCGATATTTTTTTAGATTTTCCATACTATCACAATGTTAAAAACCTGTATGTAGAATTTAGGTTGGAAAATAGCCAAAACAGCAAATGGAAAGAAATAAAAACTGACAGAAAGTATACAGTAGGTTTCATGCCTCCAGGAAGCTACACTCTATACGTCAGGCATTTAATTTCTGATACTGGGCAATTTGCCTATAAAAAAATTTTCATCGAAATTGAACCCTTCTTTTATCAAACCATATGGTTTAAAACTCTAATGATAATCTTAGGAACTACATTAATTGTACTGATTCAGATACGTACTAATTTTCTAAAAAGAATGGTCAGAACATTGAAATATAATTTAGAAAATAGCGATCATGAATTGAAGATCACTACAGACAAGCTAAAAAATGAATCTGAATACCAACAAAAGATCGTGGAAAGCATCAGTCATGATATTGCAACCCCGATAAGATTCCTCGCCTCAATATCACAAAGACTTCGGGATACGGATGATACAGCAATCCAAAAACAATATTTTGACGGGATCTATAAAACTTCTGAACAATTATTCAAATTTACATCACAATTAAAAGAATATAATGAATTTCATAAAGAAGAAAATATTTTGGATGAGGAACATTTTCTGTATAATCTCATACAAGACAAAAAACTTCTTTTCGAACAGGTCGCATCGGATAATAATACAATTATAAATAATCTCTGTGACACCAGTTTAAAAATCAAAACAAATAAAAACATACTCTCAGCTATCATACATAATCTCATAGATAATGCGGTAAAAAACACAAAAGATGGACAAATCTGCATAACATCAGCTGTGCAAAAGGATACAATTGAAATTGCTATTTTTGATACTGGTAAAGGAATGTCTGAAAATCA